>NZ_JBSFMS010000130.1:0-20254 GCF_053599675.1 Streptomyces sp. NPDC000880
GTGTCCCGTCGGCCCTCCGCTTGACTGCCTGTCAGGCGTCGACCTTCTCCATGACCTCGTCCGAGACGTCGAAGTTGGCGAAGACGTTCTGCACGTCGTCGCTGTCCTCCAGGGCGTCGATCAGCTTGAAGATCTTGCGTGCGCCCTCTTCGTCGAGCTCGACCTGCATGGTCGGAAGGAAGTTGGCCTCGGCCGAGTCGTAGTCGATGCCCGCATCCTGGAGCGCGGTGCGTACCGCGACCATGTCGGTGGCCTCGCTGACGACCTCGTACGACTCACCCAGGTCGTTGACCTCTTCGGCACCCGCGTCAAGGACCGCGCCAAGGACGTCGTCCTCGGCCAGCTCGCCCTTGGGGACGATCACGACGCCCTTGCGGTTGAAGAGGTACGAGACGGAGCCCGGGTCGGCCATCGAGCCGCCGTTGCGGGTCATCGCGACACGTACGTCGGAGGCGGCGCGGTTGCGGTTGTCGGTGAGGCACTCGATGAGCACCGCGACGCCGTTCGGGCCGTAACCCTCGTACATGATCGTCTGGTACTCGACGCCGCCCGCCTCAAGACCGGCGCCGCGCTTGACCGCGGAGTCGATGTTCTTGTTGGGGACGGAGCTCTTCTTCGCCTTCTGGATGGCGTCGACGAGCGTCGGGTTGCCCTCGGGGTCAGCGCCGCCGGTACGGGCCGCGACCTCGATGTTCTTGATCAGCTTCGCGAAGAGCTTGCCGCGCTTGGCATCGATCACGGCCTTCTTGTGCTTCGTCGTAGCCCATTTAGAGTGGCCGGACATCTGCCTGTCTCCTTCGCGTAACCCACTGCTGCTGCGTTCGGCAGAGATCCTACCGGGATCACGTCACCGCACCGCGCGCACCATGTCCACGAAGAGACCATGCACCCGGTGGTCACCGGTGAGTTCCGGGTGGAAAGAGGTCGCCAGGGCATTGCCCTGCCGTACGGCGACGATGTGGCCGTCGTGCTCGGCGAGCACCTCGGCCTCGGCACCCACCGACTCCACCCAGGGGGCGCGGATGAAGACGCCGTCGACCGGTCCATCGGTCACGCCGGCGACCTCGACGGCCGCCTCGAAGGACTCGTTCTGCCGGCCGAAGGCATTGCGGCGGACGATCATGTCGATGCCGCCGAACGTCTCCTGGCCCGAGCGCGGGTCGAGGATCTTGTCGGCGAGCATGATCAGGCCGGCGCAGGTTCCGTAGACGGGCAGGCCCGCCGCGATCCGCTCGCGCAACGGCGCCATCATGCCGAACAGCACCGCGAGCTTGGACATGGTGGTGGACTCGCCGCCGGGGATGACGAGGCCGTCGACCTCGGCGAGCTCCTCGGGGCGCCGGACCGGCCTGGCCACGGCGTCAGCCGCGGCCAGGACGATCAGGTGCTCCCGTACATCGCCCTGCAGGGCGAGAACCCCGATGACAGGGGTGCCGGGAGTGGTCATTACCAGCCCCGGTTCGCGTAGCGCTCGGTCTCGGGGAGGGTGTCGCAGTTGATGCCGACCATGGCCTCGCCGAGGTTGCGGGAAGCGTCCGCGATGATCTTGGGGTCGTCGTAGAAGGTGGTGGCCTTCACGATGGCCGCGGCGCGCTTGGCCGGGTCGCCCGACTTGAAGATGCCGGAGCCGACGAAGACACCCTCGGCGCCGAGCTGGCGCATCAGCGCCGCGTCGGCCGGGGTGGCCACACCACCGGCGGAGAACAGCACGACCGGCAGCTTGCCGAGCTCGGAGACCTCCTTGACGATCTCGTACGGGGCGCGGAGCTCCTTGGCGGCGGCGTACAGCTCGTTGTTGTCGAAGCCGCGCAGCTTGGCGATCTCGTTCTTGATCTGGCGCAGGTGACGGACGGCCTCGACGACGTTGCCGGTGCCGGCCTCGCCCTTGGAGCGGATCATGGCCGCGCCCTCGGCGATACGGCGCAGCGCCTCACCCAGATTGGTGGCACCGCACACGAAGGGAGTCGTGAAAGCCCACTTGTCGCTGTGGTTGACCTCGTCGGCCGGGGTCAGCACCTCGGACTCGTCGATGTAGTCGACGCCCAGCGACTGGAGGACCTGGGCCTCGACGAAGTGGCCGATGCGGGACTTGGCCATGACCGGGATGGAGACGGCGTCGATGATCTCTTCGATCATGTTGGGGTCGGACATCCGGGCCACGCCGCCGTCCTTGCGGATGTCGGCGGGGACCCGCTCCAGAGCCATGACGGCCACGGCGCCCGCGTCCTCGGCAATCTTCGCCTGCTCGGCGTTGACCACATCCATGATCACACCGCCCTTGAGCTGCTCGGCCATGCCGCGCTTGACGCGTGCAGTACCGGTCTCGGGGGTTTTTGGGGTGGTGGGGAGCGTGCTGGACACGGATGGACCTCACTAGATGACGATGTTGTGATGCTTACCGATGGAACAGCCGGGGACCAGTCCACTGCAAGGGCCAATGAACAGCCGGTGGATCGTTTTGAACGCTCAGGTACCGAGGGTCGGGAGCCCAAGGGTGCCGAAAGTGCCGAAGGTTCCGAAGGTCAGGTGCCGGGGCGGTCGGCGAGGGCGATCGGCGGTTCGTCGTCCATCTCGAAGGCCAGCGGGAAGGGCGCGTGCCCCGCCAGCCGGAACCAGCGGACCTTGCGGTGGCGGCGCAGGGCGCGGGCCGCGCGCACCGAGTCATTGTGGAACCGGCGCGCCATGGGGACCCGGCGCACCGCCTGCGCGAGCTCGCCCGCGGCTTCCTCGCCGCCCGGCACCTCGCGTACGGCCTCGAGCTGTGCCGACTCCCCGAAGACGGCTCGCAGCGCCGCGCTGAGCTCGCTCTCGGCGACCTCGCGCTGCTCCTCCTCCGCCTGGCGGGCGGCGTGCGCGGCCTCGTACAGCACGATCGACGCGGCCGGATCGAGCACGCCGGAGGTGGCGAGCTCCTGGGTGACCGAGGCGCGGCGCAGGAGTTGGGCGTCGAGCGCGGCGCGGGCGGCGTCGATACGGGAGTGCAACCGGTCGAGCCGGCCGGCGGTCCAGCTCAGATACAGCCCGATCACGACGAGGGAGACGACGATCCAGATGAGGGTTTCGGTCACGGGCGGCAAGGCTACCGGGGGCGGAGCGGCGGCCTGCGCGGGCATCGCGCCCCGGCGGACGATCAAGGCATGGCGCCGGGGCACGCGCGGGCATCGCGCCCGGGCCGACGATCAAGGCGGACCGCCCTGGGCGGGCGATCAAGCGGAACGCCCTGGTGCGGGCCCGCACCCCACGGCCCGCGGCACCCGCGAGCACCCCGCCCGGAGGAGCCTGGCTCAGTCCCGCGCGAGCCCGAAACGTGCCCTGAAACCCGGCGTCCGGTCGTCCGCCGCCACCGCCGCCGCGCCGTGCGTCACCGTTTCGTACACCGCCAGGATGTCCGCCCCCACCGTCGACCAGTCGAAGCGCCGCACATGCGCGCTCCCCCGCGCCCGCAGTTCCGCCCGCCTCTCCGGATCCCCCAGCAGCCGTACCGCCGCCGCCGCCAGCGCGTCCCCGTCCTCGTTCGCGAACATCTCGCCCGCCGCGCCTTGATCCAGGACCTGCGCGAACGCGTCCAGGTCGGAGGCGAGCACCGGCGCGCCCGCCGACATCGCCTCGACCAGGATGATGCCGAAGCTCTCACCCCCGGTGTTGGGCGCAACGTACACATCGACGCTGCGCAGCAGCCGAGCCTTGTCCTCGTCGCTGACCATGCCGAGGAACTCCACCCGCGAGCGCATCTCCTTCGGCAGCGAGGCGACCGCCTCCTCCTCGTCGCCGCGCCCAGCGACCAGCAGCCGCACGTCCGGGCAGGCCGCGAGGATCTTCGGGAAGGCGGCCATCAGCACCGGCAGCCCCTTGCGGGGCTCGTCGATGCGCCCTATGAAGCCGATCGTGTTGCCCTGCCACTTCGCCTTCGGCTCGGCCTTGTCGAAGAAGCCGACGTCGACGCCGTTCGGGATGACGACCGCGTCGCCGCCCAGGTGCTCGACGAGCGTCCGGCGGGCGTATTCGCTGACCGCGATCCGGGCGCTGATCTTCTCCAGCGCGGGCTGCAGGATCGGATACGCGGCGATCATCGCGCGCGAGCGCGGATTCGACGTGTGGAACGTCGCGACGATCGGCCCCTGCGCCGCCCAGCAGGCCAGCAGCCCCAGCGACGGCGAGGTCGGCTCATGGATGTGGATCACGTCGAACGTGCCGTCATGCAGCCAGCGCCGCACCCGCGCGGCCGACAGGAAGCCGAAGTTGAGCCGGGCGACCGAGCCGTTGTACGGGACCGGAACCGCCCGGCCCGCCGAGACGACGTACGGCGGCAGCGGTGTCTCGTCGTCCGCCGGCGCAAGGACCGTCACCTCGTGGCCGAGCCGGATCAGATGCTCCGCAAGGTCCCTGATGTGGAATTGGACGCCGCCCGGTACATCCCAGGAGTACGGGCAGACGATGCCGATCTTCACAGCGGCCGCTCCTCAAGATCGGCGAGCCACAGCCGCTGCAGCATGTGCCAGTCCTCCGGGTGCTCGCTGATTCCCGTGGCGTAGGCATCGGCCAGCGCCTGTGTCATGGAGGACGTCTTTTCGGCCCGGGTACCTGTCTCGGGCACCTCGACAGGTGCGTGGATCCGCCCGCGCATGAGCGGAGCTTCGTCGTACCAGAGCGTCGCCGGCAACAGCACCGCGCCGGTCTGCTGGGCGAGCAGCGCCGGTCCGGCCGGCATCCGGGCCGTATCGCCGAAGTACTTCACCTCGATGCCCGAGTCCGACAGATCACGGTCGGCGACCAGGCAGACCAGGCCGCCGGAGCGCAGCCGCCGGGCCAGCGTGCCGAAGGCCGCGCCGCCGCTGTGGGGCAGCACCTCCATGCCGAGGCTCTCGCGGTAGGCCACGAACCGGTCGTAGAGCGTTTCGGGCTTGAGGCGTTCGGCGACGGTGGTGAATGGGACGCCCAGGGTCCGGGTGGCCCACACGCCCGCGAGGTCCCAGTTCGCCAGGTGCGGCAGCGCGACAATCACGCCGCGCCCCGACGCGAGCCCGTCCTTCAGATTGTGGACGTCCTTGATCTGCACGCTCTTCTCGACGCGCTCGGCACTCCACGCGGGCAGCCGGAAGGACTCCATCCAGTACCGCATGTACGAGCGCATACCGGCCTTCGACAGCTCGGCGAGGCGCTCCGGGCCCGCGTCGGGCACCACCCGGGCGAGGTTGGACTCCAGCCGCAGCACGCTCTTGCCACGCCGCCTCCACGCGATGTCCGCGATGGACCGGCCGAGCGCGGCGGCCACCGGCTCCGGCAGCTTCTTGACCGTGCTCCAGCCGAGTCCGTACAGCCCGTCGGTCAGCCGGTCCCGCATCACGTCGCCTCAGCCTCGTTCCCCTGCCCCGCCGCGGCATCGGCCTCCGCGGACTCCCGTCGTACCGTCACGACCCGCTGTCCAAGTGTCACCAGGCTGCCGACGGCCACGATCCACAGCGCGATCGGCAGCAGTACGTCGACCCCGGGCACCCCGAACTCATGCAGTCCCGCGAGTCCGGCGGCGACCAGGGAGATCACCAGTCGCTCGGCCCGTTCGATGAGACCGTTCACCGCGACCGGCAGGCCAATCGCTTCGCCACGCGCCTTGGTGTACGACACGACCTGGCCGCTCGCGAGACAGAAAATGGCGACGGCGCACAGCGCGTTGTCATTTCCGGTGCCCGCGTACCAGAGTGCGAAACCGGCGAAGATCGCGCCGTCGGCGACCCGGTCGAGGGTCGAATCCAGGAATGCGCCCCAGCGGCTCGAAATCCCCGCCTGCCGCGCCATATTGCCGTCGACGAGGTCCGAGAAGACGAACAACGTGATGACGATGGTGCCCCAGAAGAACTCTCCCCGGGGGAAGAAGACCAGCGCACCCGCCACCACTCCGGCCGTGCCCAAGAGGGTGACCGCGTCGGGGCTCACCCCCCGTCGGAGCAGAAAAGCGGCGAACGGTGTGAGGACACGCGTGAAGAATGCACGCGCGTACTTGTTCAGCATGGCCTTCCCGAGGGTCGGTGGGCCGCATGGCCCCATCGGCCACCGGCTGGCCCATCGTAGCCAGGCGAGAGGCCCTCCAGCGCCGCGCACCCTTCTCCCGCCGCCGCGTACGACGTATGGACGCACCGTGACGGGAGTGGAAAGCTCGAAAGACGACCGCGGGCATCGCCGGAGCTGCCCCCGGACGCTGTCCGGGACCTCCCTCATGGCTCCCCGCGCCCGCGGCCCCTCTCCTCACCGGGCAATCGATCGGGAGGCAAGATCATGGGCGACAAGGCGAACGCACACCCCGGAGCCGCCGGCAGGGCAGCTACGGCCGACCAGCCCTCATCCGTACGGAATGTGGTGCTGGTCGGCCACAGCGGATCGGGAAAGACGACGTTGATCGAGGCCCTCGCGCTGACCGCGGGAGCGGTCAACCGGGCGGGCCGGGTCGAGGACGGCGGTACGGTCTCCGACTACGACGAGATCGAGCACCGGCAGCAACGATCCGTACAGCTCTCACTCGTCCCCCTCGAATGGGGCGGGTACAAAATCAATCTGCTGGACACTCCCGGATATGCCGACTTCGTCGGGGAGCTGAGGGCCGGTCTGCGAGCCGCGGACGCGGCCCTTTTCGTTGTGTCGGCGGCGCAGGAGGCCGATGCGGTCGCGGGTTCGACCCGCATGGTGTGGGAGGAGTGCGCAGCGGTCGGAATGCCGCGCGCGATCGTCGTCACGCATCTGGAGACCGCGCGCACCGATTTCGAGGAACTGACCCGGGTCTGCGGAGGCATTTTCGGCGGGGAGGACCCCGATGCCGTTCTGCCGCTGTATCTGCCGCAGTACGGGGCGCAGAATCCTGACGGTCATGCACCGGTCACCGGTCTGGTCGGACTGCTCTCGCAGAAGATCTTCGACTACTCCTCCGGCGAACGGAAGGAGATCCCGCCCGATCCCGAACAGACGGCGCTGATCGGGGAGGCCCGCAACCGGCTGATCGAGGGGATCATCTCCGAGAGCGAGGACGAGACGCTCATGGAGCGCTATCTCAGCGGCGCGGAGATCGACCACAAGACGCTGATCGAGGACCTGGAGAAAGCCGTCGCGCGCGGCATTTTCCATCCGGTGCTGGCGGCCGCCCCCGCGCCCGAGGGCGCCAGGCAGGGGCTCGGTACGGTCGAACTCCTTGAGCTGATCACCGGCGGCTTCCCGACCCCGCTGGAGCCGGCGGCACCTGCCGTCACCACCCCGCAGGGCGCGGCGGGCCCGCAGATCACCTGCGACCCGGACGGGCCGCTGGTGGCCGAGGTGGTCAAGACGGCGTCCGACCCGTATGTCGGCCGGATCTCTCTCGTCCGGGTCTTCTCCGGCACGCTGCGACCCGACGAGACGGTGCATGTGTCGGGGCACGGCCTCGCCGACCGCGGTCACGAGGACCATGACGTCGACGAACGGATCGGCGCGCTCTCCGCGCCCTTCGGCAAGCAGCAGCGGCCGCTGGGCCAGGTCATCGCCGGAGACCTCGCCTGTGTCGCGAAGCTGGCCCGCGCCGAGACCGGGGACACGCTCTCCGCGAAGGACGACCCGCTGCTGATGGAACCGTGGACGATGCCCGACCCGCTGCTGCCGCTCGCGATCCAGGCGCACAGCAAGGCGGACGAGGACAAGCTCTCCCAGGGGCTTTCGCGGCTGGTCGCCGAGGATCCGACGATGCGGCTCGAGCAGAACCAGGCAACGCACCAGGTGGTGCTGTGGTGCCTTGGCGAGGCGCACGCCGACGTCGCGCTGGAGCGGCTGCGCAGCCGGTACGGCGTCCAGGTCGACGTCGTACCGTACAAGGTCTCGCTGCGGGAGACCTTCGGCGAGGCGTCGGCGGGCCGCGGCCGGCATGTGAAGCAGTCCGGCGGCCACGGCCAGTACGCGATCTGCGAGATCGAGGTGGATCCGCTGCCCGCGGGGTCCGGCATCGAGTTCGTCGACAAGGTCGTGGGCGGTGCGGTGCCGCGGCAGTTCATCCCGTCGGTGGAGAAGGGCGTACGCGCCCAGGCGGCGCGCGGCGTCGCGGCCGGGTACCCCCTCGTCGACGTACGGATCACGCTGCTGGACGGCAAGGCGCACTCGGTGGACTCCTCCGACGCGGCCTTCCAGACCGCGGGCGCGCTGGCGCTGCGCGAGGCGGCCGCGGACGCGCGTATCCATCTGCTGGAGCCGGTGGCCGAGGTGCAAGTGCTGGTGTCGGACGAGTATGTGGGTCCGGTGATGAGCGATCTGTCGGGGCGGCGCGGCCGGGTGGTCGGCACCGAGCAGGCAGGAGGGGCCCGCACGCTCGTACGGGCCGAGGTGCCGGAGATCGAGATCGGGCGGTACGCGGTCGATCTGCGGTCGATCTCGCACGGGACGGGGCATTTCAGCCGCTCGTACGCGCGTCATGAGGCGATGCCGCCACAACTGGCCGAAAAGATCCGCAAACAGGATGAAAACGGGTCGTAGTTGAGAGTGCCGCCCGCCCGATCGCCCTACGACGGGCGGCATTTCGGCGTCCACTGACGCAGGCGGCTCGCCCCCGATACGCTGTGGTGCCCAGCTCAGAAGGTGTGCGGGGCGCGGTAGTTGGGAACAGGCCGCAGTGCGGATGCTTGCGGCGATGGGGGCGGTAGTGGCGAACAACGGTTTCGATTTCACTCCGGGGGCTCAGGTCCCGCTCCTGGGCTCGGCCGGGCAGACGGCGGCGACGCATGCGCTCGCCTCCGCCGCGTACCGCGACAGCCCCGTCGATGAGATCCTCAAGGCCAACAGCGAGTGGCACAAGTCCGATGTGAAGAAGGGCAAGTTCTCGCTCTTCGAGCCAAATCTGGGCGAGGCCTTCTCACGGGCCGTGCAGGTGCGGATGCTCGGCGGAGCGCGCAAGGCGCTGATCCAGTCCTTCGGCACCGAGCCGCAGGCGGTGGTCGAGCACTGCCTGGCCGCCACTCGTATCCGCAAGGAGCGGGACACCAGGCTCACCGCCGTGATGGCGGTGTTCGGACTGCTGTTCCTGCCCGGCCTGCTGCTCTGGCTGGCCGTCTTCCAGCTGCGCCGGACAATAGCGGGTACGCAGAATAAGGGAGCCGGGGCGCTCGGCACACTGCTGCTCGTCGGCGTCGGCGGCCTTGCCGTGATCTTCCTGATCAGGCTGCCGCTGGGCGGATTCTGGGCGTACTACATACGCGGCATGGTCGTCGCCCCGGTCGTCGGCTGGCTGCTGGCCAAGCGGATCTGCGAGTCCACGGCGAGGGACATGCGCGCCAGCTGGGATTCCCTGCTCTCGGGCGGCGGCATCGGCGCCAAGGTGCCCGAGGCGGTGCCGGGGCACCCCAACGAGACCGCGCGCGAGCAGCTGCGCCAGGGACTTGAGAAGCTCACCGCCGAGCAGCAGTCCAACTCGGTCTTCTACGCGGGCCCCAAGGGGATACTTGGCATGGGCACCCGCTGGGGCAGCTGGCAGATGGCCGAGGAACTGGTCTCCAAGGACCCGGGCAAGGACATCAATCAGTTCCGCAGCTGGGACGTGATACGGGCGGTCCACGACAAGCTGAAGATGCTGGAGCGCGGTCCGCTGAACTCCGGTGGCTTCCCCACCCCGTCCGTCAAGCACTGGGTCGTGGCTCCGGTCGGCGAGAACGCCAAGGAGGTGTCCCGGCCGGACGGCCAGGACGTGGAAGCCTTCCAGGTCAAGGGCCACGAGATACAGCGGATCTGCAACCACCAGCAGTTCGGCGGCGGCAACCGCCACTATCTGGGCGTCCAGTTCACGCTCTGGGACGGCCAGTTGGTGATCACCATGATGATCACCGTCACCGTGCTCCACGAGACGCTGCGCGTCGAGGTGACCGGACACGCCCTCGGCCCGGTGCATTCCCTGTTCACCACCAAGCCCGCGCCCAAGACCGTCACGGTGAACAAGACGATCCGCTTCTGGGAGACCACCGATCGGCAGCTGCCGCTGGTGGAGACACCCGAGGTGGTACGCCTCGCGGTGCGCGCACCCTTCACCTGGTACCCGCCACTGCTGGACTTCCTCGGCGGCAAGCTGGTCCTGCCCGAGCCCTTCGGACTGCGTCACGCCTGGGCGGAGAAGCCCTGGCGACACCGGTTCATGGCGGACGACGCGATGCGCGCGGCCACGCCGGTGCTGCGCGTGACGCACGCCGCGGCGATGAAAGTGCTCGAGGAGAACGGCGTGGACACCGAGCGCTTCGGGAACCGCTCCATGGTCGTCAGCGGCTTCGTACAGGACCCGACGCCGCGCCAGGCAGACGTCTACGACGCGTGAGCTCGACGCCTGGCCCGTCGCCTCAGGCGGGCCAGGCCTCCGCCAGCATCTTGCGTGTGTCGGCCAGGAGCTGGGGCAGCACCTTGGTGTGTCCGACGACCGGCATGAAGTTGGTGTCCCCGCCCCACCTCGGCACGACGTGCTGGTGCAGATGAGCGGCGATGCCGGCCCCGGCGACCGCGCCCTGGTTCATGCCGATGTTGAAGCCGTGCGCCCCGGCGGCCTTCCGCAGCGCGGTCATCGCGCGCTTGGTGAACGTCGCGAGCTCGACTGTCTCCGCGTCGTCCAGTTCGGTGTAGTCGGCGACATGCCGGAAGGGCACCACCATAAGATGCCCGCCGTTGTACGGGTAGAGGTTGAGCACCGCGTAGACGCGCGAGCCGCGGGCGATGACGAGCCCGTCCTCGTCCGACTTGGCGGGGATGGCGCAGAAGGGGCAGCCGTCGGCGGCCCCCGGACCGGTCGGCTTGTTCTCCCCCTGGATGTAAGCCATGCGGTGGGGCGTCCACAGGCGCTGGAACGCATCCTGCGTCCCCACTCCGATCTGCTGCTCCGGCTCAAGCGTCATGTTGTGCAGCATATGACTTCGCCCGTACGCGGCGTGTCGTCGGGGTTGAGCCCGGACGTGGGGCGGCGATGCTGGGCCGATGGACGTCGAGGATGCCGCGGACCGGGAGCAGCGATGGGAGCAGCGCATCGAGGTGCCCCTCTTCATGGCCTCGCTCCTCTTCCTTGGCGGATACGCGGTACTCGTGCTGGCGCACGCCCAGCTGTGGCGGGACCTCGCGCTCGCCCTGACGCTGCTCACCTGGCTGGTGTTCGCGCTCGACTACGCGGTGCGGCTGAAGCTGAGCCGCGAGGGACCTCGCTTCGTACGCACCCACTGGCTGGACACCGTCGTGCTCGTGCTGCCGCAGCTGCGGCCGCTGCGCATGGTGAGGATCTACACGGCGGTGCGGCGGCGGCGCGGCGTGCCGCGACTGAGCCTGCACGCGCGCGTGATCACCTATGCGAGCATGTCGGCGGCACTGCTCGGCTTCTCGGGCGCGCTGGCCGTCTACCAGCAGGAGCACTCTGCCCCGGACGCCACCATCCGTACCTTCGGTGACTCACTGTGGTGGTCCTGCTCGACGCTGACTACGGTGGGTTACGGAGATGTGGCACCGGTGACCACCCTCGGCCGACTGATTGCGGTGCTGCTGATGGCATGCGGGCTGGCGCTGCTGGGCGCGGTGACGGGGTCGTTCTCGTCCTGGCTGCTACAGATCTTCGCGCGGGAGGACGAAAAGGGGTCCCCGGGAAACTGATGTCCCCGGGGACCGATCCCCGCGTGCGCGGGGCCCACGGCACCTCGTGCCCTTTGCTCCTCGCGAATCGGATCATCCCCGCGTCGGCAAGGAGCAGGTCACACCTGGACCCGGCGCTCCACCACGTCAACGAGCTTCGCCAGCGCGTCGTCGCGGGGAATCCCGTTCTCCTGCGAACCATCGCGGTAGCGGAACGACACCGTGCCCGCGTTCATGTCGTCGTCGCCGACGATGATCATGAACGGGACCTTCATCTTCTGCTGGTTCCTGATCTTCTTCTGCATCCGGTCCGAGGAGGCGTCGACCTCGACCCGCAGGCCCTTCTTCTTCGCCTCGGCGGCGAACTCCTGCAGATACGGAACGTGGGCGTCTCCGACCGGAATGCCGACCGCCTGCACCGGCGCGAGCCAGGCCGGGAACGCCCCCGCGTAGTGCTCGAGCAGTACCGCGAAGAACCGCTCGATCGAGCCGAACAGCGCGCGGTGGATCATGACCGGGCGCTGCTTGGTGCCGTCCGGACCGGTGTACTCCAGGTTGAAGCGCTCCGGCAGGTTGAAGTCCAGCTGGACGGTGGACATCTGCCAGGTGCGGCCGATCGCATCCTTCGCCTGGACTGAGATCTTCGGCCCGTAGAACGCCGCGCCGCCCGGGTCCGGGACCAGCGGCAGGCCCTGCTTCTCGGCCACCTTGCGCAGGGTCTCGGTGGCCTCCTCCCAGATCTCGTCCGAACCGACGAACTTCTCCGGGTCCTTGGTGGACAGCTCCAGATAGAAGTCGGTGAGGCCGTAGTCGCGCAGCAGGTTCAGCACGAAGGTGAGCGTCGAGTCGAGCTCGTCCGCCATCTGCTCCTTGGTGCAGTAGATGTGCGCGTCGTCCTGAGTGAAGCCGCGGGCCCGGGTCAGGCCGTGCACGACGCCCGACTTCTCGTACCGGTACACGGTCCCGAACTCGAAGAGACGCAGCGGCAGTTCACGGTAGGACCGGCCGCGCGCGTCGAAGATCAGGTTGTGCATCGGGCAGTTCATCGGCTTGAGGTAGTAGTCCGTGCCCTCGTCGAGCTGCATGGGCGGGTACATGCCCTCCGAGTACCAGTCCAGGTGGCCGGAGGTCTCGAAGAGCTTCCCCTTGGTGGCGTGCGGGGTATAGACGAACTCGTACCCCTCTTCCTCGTGCCGCTTGCGGGAGTAGTCCTCCATGACGCGGCGGACGACGCCGCCCTTGGGGTGGAAGACGGCGAGGCCGGAGCCGATCTGCTCCGGGATGGAGAAGAGATCCAGCTCGTTGCCGAGCTTGCGATGGTCACGCTTCTCGGCCTCGGCGAGGAATTCGAGGTGCGCCTTGAGCTCTTCCTTGGAGGGCCAGGCGGTGCCGTAGATGCGCTGCAGCATGGGGTTCTTCTCGCTGCCGCGCCAGTACGCGGCGGCGTTGCGCATCAGCTTGAACGCCGGGATGTTGCGGGTGGTGGGCAGGTGCGGACCGCGGCAGAGATCCTTCCAGCACAGGTCGCCGGTCTTGGCGTCGAGGTTGTCGTAGATGGTCAGCTCGCCCGCGCCGACCTCGACGTCCGCGCCGTCGTCGGAGGACGCGGAGCCCTTGAGCCCGATCAGCTCCAGCTTGTACGGCTCGTCGGCGAGCTCCTCGCGAGCGGCGTCGTCGCTCACCACACGGCGGGAGAAGCGCTGGCCGCGCTTCTGGATCTCCTGCATCTTCTTCTCGATGGCCTTGAGGTCATCGGGGTGGAAGGGCTTCTCGACATCGAAGTCGTAGTAGAAGCCGTCCTTGACCGGCGGGCCGATGCCGAGCTTGGCCTCGGGGAAGAGCTCCTGCACGGCCTGCGCCATGACGTGCGCGGTGGAGTGGCGCAGGATGTTCAGCCCGTCCTCCGAAGAGATCTCGACGGGCTCGACCTCTTCGCCGTCCTTGATCTCGTACGCGAGGTCCTTCAGCTCACCGGCGACGCGAGCGGCGATGACGGTGCGCTCGCCGGCGAAGAGCTCGGCTGCCGTAGTGCCCGTGGTCACCACGCGCTCTTCCCGCTCGGAATCGCGTTGGATGGTCACACGGACGTCTGACACCGGTCTCTCCTGACTGAAGGGGTACGCCGCATTCGTACTGCGCGCGCTACGAATCGTACCGAGCGGCTGGGGTACGTCGCGAAACGGTTTGTTCCCCCACCCCGCCCCTTCCCGAACTGGGGGCAGGCCCCCAGACCCCGGTAAGCCCTTCTGGGGGTCCCCCACGCCCTCCGGGCGTAGGGGGAGTGTCCTCAACCTCCCCCAGAGTTCGTCCGGGGGGGAGGACCCCCAACGGGCTTGATTTCCGCCCATCGGTCTGAAGATTCAGGCCGACCGGCGGGAAATTCAAGCGCCGCCGGCGTTTGAGGCGCGGGGTCCGGGGCGGAGCCACGAATCCAGCCTCGCCGGCGATTGAGGCGCGGGGTCCGGGGCGAAGCCACGAATCCAGCCCCGCCGGCGATTGAGGCGCGGGGTCCGGGGCGGAGCCCCAGTTCGGGAAGGGCAACCCCACCGCGCGCCCCGTCACTCCCCCTGGCACGCCTCCTCAAAGAAGTCCAAATTCTCCTGCAGCGACTTCATCAGCCTGTCCCGCTCCGCCTCATCCACCTGCACCGGCACCACGTTCGACGCGTCCGTCAGCCGGCGGAAGCCGCCGCGGCTCTCCAGCCGGCCCACCACCCGGATCGGCAGTCCGACCAGGTGTGCGTGGCCCGCCGTGCGGTACGAGTCCTCGTCCAGCGCCACGCGTACGTGCGGCACCTCCGCCCCCTTCAGCACCCGCAGCCGGACCGTCCCCGCGCCGCGCGGTCCCGAGCGGCGCATCCGGACCACCGTGCCCGTGATCCGGACCGGCACCGAGGGCTCGTCCGTGAGATAGCGCGCGCCCGCCTCGCGCAGCGCGGGCAGGTCACCGGGCGAGAACTCCACCGGTTCGTTCCGCGTCGCGCACCCCTCCGGCACCCCCGCCGCGGGCGACCACTCCAGCGCGATCCGCGCCCCCTCCGCCCCGCGCACCAGCGCGATGACCGCCTCCGTCAGCTCCCGGCTCACGCCCGCCTCGACGGCCGCGTCGAAGGCCTCCATCCCACCGGTCGCCCGCTGGTAGTCGGCGGCCTCCCGGGTCGCCTGCAGCGCGTGGTAGAGCCGGACCACGACCGCGCGGCCGCTCTGCACCGGCACGAACGCGGTCAGGCTGCGCCCGCCCGGAGCGGGCCCCACCAGGACTCCTTCCAGCGAGGCCTGGGCCTGCCGCCGGTGCCGCGCGCCGTAGTAGCCCGCGCGGCTGCGCGCCGCGAGCGCGCCGGCCATCAGCATCTGCCGGGCGGCCGCCCGCAGTTGTTCCTGAACGGTCCACGAAACCGCGCCGGACGGCCCCTGCGGCACATCGCGCCACCACCGGATCTCGTCGCTCGGCACGGACAGCCCGACCAGCACCTCGCGGGCCGACGGCGCGGCGCTGCGCGCGAGCGCGGTCAGCGCCTCGCTCAGCAGATCCTCGCAGTCGGGAAAGGACCGGCTCTCAGGGACGAGCAGACTCGTCCCGCCCGCCGCATGCCCCGGCGGCGTCCAGCGCGCATAGCGCCCCGCCGCTCCCCCGCGCCGCCGCCACCCGTGCCGGGCGAGCAGCGCGCCCAGGACGACGGGGTCGACCTGGGCGGGGTCCAGCTCGCCGCCTCCGTACCAGGCCCTTGGCACATCACCGGTCGGATGTGGTCGTACTGACTCGCCGAAAGGCCGGTGCATCAGGGTCTCCCTCCCACCCCGACCCGGGTCATGATCTCGCAGAGCGCCCGGTCGTCGAAGATCCGCGAGGTCGGGATCCGCACAGTGGTCCTGCGCCTGCCCGTCACCGGGTGGCCGGCCAGGTTGGTCCAGTAGCAGCAGTGCCGCAGATCGAGCCGGTCGTGACTGGCCCGCAGCCACTCGTCCTGTGTCCGGGGGACGAGCATCACGACCAGGATCTTGTGCACGGAGACCGGGGTACGGGCCAGCTTCACCAGGTGGTCGTTGTCGAGCGTGAAGGAGAAGGCCGGACCCGGGGGGTGCGGAGGGATCTGGTACGTGCACTTGAGCTGCACCTTGATGGTCACCTCGTCGTCGACGGCGTGACCGGCCGAGCTGTGACTGACATGCCAGTCGATGCCGTTGTCCGGAAACGGCTGCGACAACGAACAGCCGGCCGCGGCGGCGACCGCGTGCAGATAGCCCACCTGCAGTGTCTCCATGCAGGCGGTGGTGGCGAGCGCGCCGCGCAGCGGTGCTGTCCGCTGCGGCAGCAGCCCTCCCGATTCGGGCTGCGCGAGCGCCATGGCTCCTCGTGCCTTCCGGGCTGTACCGATCAGTGTCCCCACGACGGGGCGTCAACTTCCCGGCACCCCATCTCTGTTGTCACCGCCCTGCGTACGGCGCAAACAGGCCGGGTATCACCGATTCGGGCAGGGGGACGAAACCATCTGCCAGGCATGTGCGAGGAGTTCGCGGATGACGCGCTGGTATGACGGCCCCCTGGCCGCATTTGACACAGAAACCACAGGAGTCGACGTCGAGGAGGACCGGATCGTCTCGGCCGCCGTCGTCGTCCAGGACATGACGGGCGGCCGGCCGCGCGTCACCCGCTGGCTGATCAATCCGGGGGTGCCCGTGCCGCCGGGCGCCACCGAGGTGCACGGGCTGACCGACGAACATCTGCAGCGCAACGGCCGCTGGCCCGCGCCGGTGATGGAGGAGATAGCGAGGGCGCTGGCCGAGCAGTGCGGTGCCGCCCGCCCGCTCGTCGTGATGAACGCGCCCTTCGACCTGACCATCCTCGACCGCGAACTGCGCCGTCACCGTGCCGCGTCGCTCGGCCGCTATCTGGAGAACGTCCCGCTGTGCGTGCTGGACCCCAGGGTCCTGGACAAGCATCTGGACCGGTACCGCAAGGGCCGCCGCACGCTCAGCGATCTGTGCGCGCAGTACGAGGTCGTACTGGACGGAGCGCATGACGCCGCCGCGGACGCGACGGCGGCACTGGAGGTCACCCGGGCGGTGGGACGCCGTTTCGCCTCCCGGATGGAGCGCCTTTCGCCCGCGGAGCTGCACACCCTGCAGGCGGTGTGGCACGCGGCTCAGGCGCGCGGCCTGCAGGCGTGGTTCGCCCGTAGCGGCACCCCGGAGGCGGTGGACCCCGCGTGGCCGCTGCGGCCCGAACTGCCCGCGGCCGCCTGACGCGTGGACGCCGCGGCCATACAGAAAGGCCGGCCCGTCATTGACGGACCGGCCTTTCCCGGTGGGCGATACTGGGTTCGAACCAGTGACCTCTTCGGTGTGAACGAAGCGCTCTCCCACTGAGCTAATCGCCCGGGAACGCACTGAACCATACAGGCCCCCGCAGGTTTCCTTCAAACTCCCCCGAGGTACGCGGCCAGACCGCGCCGACCGCCGCGCATCATCGCCGCGTGATTGGCGCGGAAGACCGGCCGGCAGGGCAGCGCCAGCCGCCTCATCAGCGGCTTGCACACCTACACCTCCTGTTCGTACAGCGCCCGGGTGCCGCTGCCGCGCACCGTCAGCGTCCACCGTGCCCAGCCCTCCAGGTCCCCTGCCATCCCCACTTCGAGCACCCCGGCCGCCGGGTCGCGCCGCTGGGCGCGGACGGTGACGGGCAGTTCGCACGGAAGGAAGGAGCGGAAGCGGTAGCGACACCAGTCCATGCTCCAAGTCTGTGCCTGCGGGAGCGTACTCACCCGCGATCTGAGTATCCGCACGCATGCCGTGCGGTGTGGCGCGGGCCACACTCCGACCATGGAGAACGTTCCGCCACCCGCCGAGGAACTGGCGATCCTCGACCGCGAGCTGGTCCAACTGGACGCTCGCCGAGCCCAGTTGCTGACCCGCAGAGCCTGGTTGCTCACCGCGATACAGCAGTCGCAGCCCGCCGTCCCACCGGCGCCGGTGGCGCGGCCCTTCGGCGCGCCACCGCCGCCCGAGACGTCCCCGCCGAGCGTGCAGAATCTGCTGCTCACCCTCGGCGGGATTCTGCTCACCATCGCGGCGATCGCGTTCACGCTGGTCAGCTGGGGGCACTTGGGTATCGGCGGCCGCTCCGCGGTGCTCGGCGTGGTGACGCTCGCCGCACTCGCCGCGCCGGCCCTGCTGCTGCGCCGGGGGCTCGCCTCAACGGCGGAGGCGGTGGCCGGTCTCGGCCTGGTCCTGATGGTGCTCGACGCGTACGCCCTGCACCGGGTGGCGCTGCCGGACACCGGCGGGCTGAGTTACGCGGCCTTCGCCTCGGCCGCGCTCGCCGCGCTCTGGTCCGCGTACGGACTCTCGCTGGACCGGCTGCGCACTCCCCTGCCGGTGGCCGTGCTCACCGCGCAACTCCCGCTTCCGCTCTGGGCGCTGACCGATTCCGCGGGCGCGCCGCCGATGGAATGGGCCCTGCTGGCGACCGCCGCGCTCAATGTCCTGGTCGCGCTGTGGGCGAAGCGGGCGGGTGTCCGGGGCATCGCCACCACCGGTGCCGCGGCGACGGGCGGCTGGGCGCTGCTGATCGGCGGCTGGCAGTCGGTGACGGCGGCCATGCCGATGGCCGCGGCCGCCCCGGCCGTACTGCTGCTCGCGGCGGCGGGCGTGGCGCTGTTCGCGGCGCTGCGGTCGCCTGCGGCTGCTACCGCCGCGTCCGTTGTGGCGGGTCTCGCGGCGATCGCGGCGGTCGGCGGCGTGGCTCGGGCCGGGGTGCCGGAGGGGTGGTCGGTCCTGGGGTATCTGCTGTGCGCGGTGGCTCTGTTGGGCCTTGTACGGATGGGAGTACCGCGGCGTCTGCGCCCGGGCCTGACGTACGCGTCGGCCGCGGTCCACGCCGCGGCGGCGCTCTCGGCACTGCCCCTGGTCGCCCTCACCCTGGCGTGCCCGCTCACGGTCCTGGACACCATCTGGTCGGGCACGCCGACGGACGCCCGCGGAGCACTGGGCCCCGATCTCCCGGAATCGGGCCTGACGGCGACACCTCTGGTGCTGCTGATCGTGGCAATGACCGTGGCGACGGTCTCCCGCTGGTCATCCGCCGGGGCTCTGGGAGCGGCCGCGGGGGCTGCCACGCCCGCCGTCGCACCCGGCACGGCCGCGCACCGGCCCGCCGCGGCAGAACAGCCCACCCCGCCTGCCGGAACCCCCGTCCCGGCCGCCGGACCCACCCCGCAGAGCCACCCCGGCCACACCACCGGGCCCTCACCCACGCCCACCGGCCCGGCAAGCGACGCCACGCGCCCTGCGGACGCGCCCACCCCGCAGAGCCACCCCGGCCACACCACTGGGCCCTCGCCCACGCCCACCGAGCCGGTCGGCGCAGCCGCCCAGCCCGCCTGGTGGCCGACTCCCAGCGGCCCGGCGGCCGCCGGCCCCGGGCTGCGCAGCCTCGCCGTTCCCGTGGCCCTCGGGCTCGTATGGGCCGCCCTGCTCGTGGTGCCGCCCGCGCTGGATCTCGGGTACGCGGCGACCGTGGCGCTCCACGTGCTCCTGACCGTCGCCGCGCCGGCCCTCACCATGCGGCCCGCGCGGGTCGCCCGGCACACCCCGGCAGGCCCCGTCGTCGGCCTCGGCTGCGCCCTTGGAGGCGGCGTCAGCGTCGCGCTGCTGTCACTGGCCACGCGCCCGGCGACGTTCGCGGTGCTTGCCACCCTGACCGCCGCCCTCACCGCCACCGCGGTCGCGACACGGGCCGGGCGCGCAGTGCAGGCCGTCCTCGCCTGCGCCGCCACCGGCTTCGCGACCGCCCTCGTCGGCGCCTTCGCCGGGGCCGCCGAACTCCCGCCCCACCAGACCGCGTTGGTGCTCCTCGCCATCCCCGCCGCCGTGGCTCTCCTCGCCGCCCGGCTCAGCCGACACCCCGTCGCCCTCCCGATGGAGCTCACCGGTTCCGCCGCGGGCCTGCTCGCGGTCGGCCTCGCCGCCGGGGACCGCCCGACGCTCGCCCTGGTGCTGGCGCTCTGCGGTGTGATCGCCGCGGGCACGGCGGTGCGGGCCGAGCGCCGCCCCGCGGCCGGGTATCTCGCGGCGGCGCTCTTCGTGCTGGCCACCTGGGTACGGCTGTACGCCTCGGACGTCGCGAGCCCCGAGGCGTACACCCTCCCGGTGACCGTCTCCGCGCTCGCCGTCGGTGTGCTGCGCCGCCGCCGCGACCCGGAGGCGTCGTCCTGGACGGCGTACGCCCCCGGTCTCGCCGCAACGCTGCTGCCGAGCCTCTTCGCGGCCTGGGACGACGAGCACTGGCTGCGCCCGCTGCTGCTCGGCGTCGGGGCCCTGGCCGTCACGCTCACCGGCGCCCGGCTGCGCCTCCAGGCGCTGCTGATGCTCGGCGGCGCGGTGCTCGCCCTCGACGCGCTGCACGAACTCGCGCCGTACGTCGTCCAGGTCGTCGGCGCGCTCCCCCGCTGGCTGCCGCCGGCGCTCGCCGGACTGCTGCTGCTCGCCGTCGGCGCGACCTACGAGCAACGGCTGCGCGACGCCCGCAAGCTGCGCGACACCCTCGGCCGCATGCGCTGAGGGTCGCGAAAACGCCGAAGGCCCGGAGACGTCAAGTCTCCGGGCCTTCGGTCCGGGTGGGCGATACTGGGTTCGAACCAGTGACCTCTTCGGTGTGAACGAAGCGCTCT
>NZ_JBSFMS010000131.1:0-20204 GCF_053599675.1 Streptomyces sp. NPDC000880
CCGGCAGCGCCAGAGTTTGACCCCGTCCAGTGTCTCCATGCGGAGTTCCAGGACTCCCAGCCGCTCCGCTCCGTCGACCAGCGGCAGCCATAGGGAGCGGGCCTTCGACCTGGCCGTCATCGCGGCGGTGAAGCAGAACCTCGGCCTGGACCAGCCCATCTACATCCAGTACTGGGACTTCATCAAGGGGATCGTCGTCGGCGCCGACTACGACCTCGGCCCCACCACCGCGCACTGCAACGCGCCCTGCTTCGGCTACTCCTTCAAGGACCACCTCGAAGTCTGGCCGCAGCTCACCGACCGTCTGCCGGTCACCATCTCCCTGGCCAGCGGCGCGGCCGTGATCTGGCTGCTCTCCGGCGTCACCGCGGGCATCATCTCGGCGCTCAAGCCCGGATCGATCTTCGACCGGGCCGCCATGGGCGTCTCGCTCGCCGGCGTCTCGCTCCCCATGTTCTTCACCGGCCAGCTCGCCCTGCTGCTCTTCAGCTACAAGCTGGAGATCTTCGGCAGGACGTATGTGCCGTTCACCGAGAACCCCGCACAGTGGGCCAACACCCTGTTCCTCCCATGGTGTTCTCTCGCGCTGCTCTACTCGGCGATCTACGCCCGCCTCACCCGCTCCGGCATGCTGGAGACGATGAACGAGGACTTCATCCGCACGGCCCGGGCCAAGGGACTGCGCGAGCGGAAGGTCGTCGCCCGGCACGGGTTGCGCGCCGCGCTCACCCCGATCATCACTGTCTTCGGCATGGATGTCGGTCTGCTGCTCGGAGGTGCGCTGATCACCGAGTCGGTGTTCTCGCTGCACGGAATCGGCGAATACGCGGTCCAGGGGATCACGGCCAACGACCTGCCGCCGATCCTCGGCGTCACACTCGTGGCCGCCTTCTTCGTGGTGATCTGCAATCTCCTGGTGGACCTGCTGTACGCCGCCGTCGACCCGCGGGTGAGGCTCTCGTGACCGAACTGTCCAAGACCGGTGCCGCCGTGGGAGAGCCGGTGAAGTCCGCGGACTCGCCCGCCCCGGACGCCTTCCTCGAGGTCCGCGACCTCAAGGTGCACTTTCCGACCGACGACGGCCTGGTCAAGTCCGTCGACGGGCTCACCTTCCAGCTGGAGAAGGGCAAGACCCTCGGCATCGTCGGCGAGTCCGGCTCCGGCAAGTCGGTGACCTCGCTCGCGGTGATGGGCCTGCACCGCCAGGGCCCGCGCGGCAAGAACGTGCAGATGTCTGGTGAGATCTGGCTCGGCGGCAAGGAGCTCGTCGGCGCGGACCCGGACGAGGTGCGCCGGATGCGTGGCCGTGAGATGGCGATGATCTTCCAGGATCCGCTGTCCGCGATGCACCCGTTCTACACGGTCGGCAACCAGATCGTGGAGGCGTACCGCGTCCACAACAGCGTGAGCAAGAAGGCCGCCCGCAAGAGGGCGATCGAGATGCTCGACCGGGTCGGCATCCCCGAGCCCAAGAAGCGGGTGGACAGCTATCCGCACGAGTTCTCCGGCGGTATGCGCCAGCGCGCGATGATCGCGATGGCGCTGGTCAACAACCCCGAGCTGCTCATAGCGGACGAGCCGACCACCGCGCTGGACGTCACCGTCCAGGCGCAGATCCTCGACCTGATCCGGGATCTGCAGAAGGAGTTCGGCTCCGCGGTCGTCATCATCACCCACGACCTGGGCGTCGTCGCCGAGATCGCCGACGACATCCTGGTGATGTACGGCGGGCGCTGCGTCGAGCGCGGTCCGGTGGACGACATCTTCTACGCTCCCGAGCACCCGTACACCTGGGGGCTGCTGGGCTCGATGCCACGCATCGACCGTGACCAGACCGACCGCCTCATCCCGGTCAAGGGCTCGCCGCCCAGCCTCATCAACGTCCCCTCCGGCTGCGCCTTCAACCCGCGCTGCCCGTACGCGGATGTGCCCAAGGGCGGGATCACCCGCACCGAGCGCCCCGAGCTCCGCGAGGTCGGCAGCCGGCACTACTCCGCCTGCCATATGTCGCAGGAGGACCGCACGCGGATCTGGACCGAAGAGATTGCGCCGAAGCTGTGACCGAAACAAAGAAGACCGCTGAGGCCGTTGCCGTTCCGGAGCAGGCCACCGCCTCTCCCGAGCCGCTGCTCAAGGTGCAGGGCCTGGTCAAGCACTTCCCCATCAAGAAGGGGATCCTGCAGCGACAGGTCGGCGCCGTGAAGGCGGTCGACGGCATCGACTTCGACGTGCGCCGGGGAGAGACGCTGGGTGTTGTCGGCGAGTCGGGCTGCGGCAAGTCGACGATGGGCCGGCTGATCACCCGGCTGATCGAGCCCACGGGCGGCAAGGTTGAGTTCGACGGCAAGGACATCACGCATCTGAGCACGCGCGGGATGCGGCCGATGCGCCGCGATGTGCAGATGATCTTCCAGGATCCGTACGGCTCGCTCAATCCGCGGCACACGGTCGGTTCGATCGTGAGCGCGCCGTTCCGGCTGCAGGGCGTCGAGCCCGAGGGTGGGATCAAGAAGGAGGTCCAGGGGCTGCTCGAGCTGGTGGGCCTCAGCCCCGAGCACTACAACCGCTATCCGCACGAGTTCTCCGGTGGCCAGCGTCAGCGCATCGGCATCGCGCGTGCCCTCGCGCTCAAGCCGAAGCTGGTCGTGGCGGACGAGCCGGTCTCCGCACTGGACGTCTCCATCCAGGCGCAGGTCGTCAACCTGCTGGACGACCTCCAGGACGAGCTGGGCCTGACGTACGTGATCATCGCGCACGACCTGTCGGTGATCCGGCATGTGTCGGACCGGATCGCGGTGATGTACCTAGGCAAGATCGTGGAGCTGGCGGACCGCAAGTCGCTGTACGAGGCGCCGATGCACCCGTACACGAAGGCGCTGATGTCGGCAGTGCCGGTGCCGGACCCGCGGCGTCGCGGCGGCAAGAGCGAGCGCATCCTGCTGAAGGGCGACGTGCCGTCGCCGATCTCTCCGCCGACTGGTTGCCGGTTCCACACGCGGTGCTGGAAGGCGACGGAGATCTGCAAGAAGCAGGAGCCGCCGCTGATCGCGCTGCGACCGGGCCAGCAGGTGGCCTGCCACCACCCGGAGAACGCGGAGGACCAGGCGCCGGAGGATGTGGCGCTGGCGTCGGCGCGGGAGGCGATCGAGATCGTGGCGGCGACGCCGAAGTCGGCGGAGTCGGCGACGCCGGCGAAGGCGGTAGCGGGGGCGGAGGCCGGGGCGAGCCTTGCGAAGGCCGACGCGGCCGGGGCGGAGCCGGAGGCGGGCCTGGCCAAGGGCGACGCGGCCGAGGCTGCGGATGGCGAGGCCGCGCCTGCGGCGGACGCCGCCAAGGCGGGTCTGGCCGAGGCTGACGCCGACGCTGCCAGGACCGACAGTGACGAAGCCGACGCGGAGCCGTCGGGCGCCACGACGGCCGACGCCCAGGCCGCGCCTGTCGCGGGCGCCGACGCGGAGGGTGGTGCCGGCGGCAGCCAGGACCAGCCCTCCGAAGGCAAAGGCGCCGACAGCGCTGACGTCAACCGTCCCGAGGGCTCGGGGGACATCTCCAAGGAGTAGAACCGGCACAATCGTCCGGTGCTCCAAGAATTCTTCACGCCCTCCGTCCAGCACGCGCTCGACCTCGCCGGGATCTTCGTCTTCGCGATCTCCGGCGCACTGCTCGCCGTACGCAAGAACTTCGACGTCTTCGGCATCGCGGTGCTCGCAGAGGTCACCGCGCTGGGCGGAGGGCTTCTCCGTGACCTGATCATCGGGGCTGTCCCGCCGGCCGCCTTCACCGACCTCGGGTACTTCGTCATGCCGCTCGTGGCGACCGTCCTCGTGTTCTTCCTGCACCCGCAGGTCGAGCGCATCCAGGCCGGCGTCAATGTCTTCGACGCCGCAGGCCTCGGGCTGTTCTGCGTCACCGGCACCACCAAGGCGTACGAGTACGGGCTCGGTCTGACCGCGTCCGCGGCGCTCGGCCTCGCCACCGCCGTCGGCGGCGGTGTGCTGCGCGACGTACTGGCCAACGAGGTGCCCTCGCTGCTCCGCTGGGACCGCGATCTCTACGCCGTCCCCGCCATCGTCGGCGCGACCATGATCGTGCTCTGTATCCGCTTCGACGTGCTGAACGCGGCCACCAGTGGACTTGCCGTGGTGACCGCGTTCGTCCTGCGCCTGCTCGCGATGCGTTTCCACTGGCGGGCTCCACGCGCCTGGAACCGGCGCTCGGCGGCCGCCGAAGAGAGCTAGACCCCCTCCGGGGCGCCGCGTTCCGGCCGCGAGGGGGCAAAAAGCTACCGCTCAGTAATTGTCTGTTGTACCGTGCTGCCATGGCACAGGCAGTTCAGGCATCCATCGGTGACAGTGAGTTCGACCGCGACACCGCCGTCACCCTGCGCGCACCCGGCGTCTACGACGCGGAGCTCTCGGCGGGCTGGACGGTCATCAACGCCGTCAACGGCGGCTATCTGCTGGCCCTGCTCGGCCGCGCGCTGGGCGACGCGCTGCCGCACCCCGACCCGTTCACGGTCTCGGCGCACTATCTGAGCGCGTCCCAGCCGGGCCCCGCGGTGATCCGCACCGACGTCGTACGCACCGGGCGCACGCTCTCCACCGGTCAGGCGTCGCTGTTCCAGTACGGGGAGGACGGCGCTGAGATCGAGCGGATCCGTGTCCTCGCGACGTACGGAGACCTGGACGCGCTGCCCGACGACGTACGGACGTCGGCGAAACCGCCCGCCATGCCGCCGCTTCAGGACTGCCTCGGTCCGTCCGACGGCCCCGCGCCGAAGATCCCCGGCAGCTCGGCGATCACGGACCGCCTGAACATCGAGCTGGACCCGGCGACCGTTGGCTGGGCCGTGGGTGCGCCCTCCGGCAAGGGCGAGATGCGCGGCTGGTTCTCCCTCGCGGACGGCCGCGACGCGGACCCCTTCTCGCTGCTGCTCACGGTGGACGCGCTGCCGCCGACATCGTTCGAGCTGGGCCTGAAGGGCTGGACCCCCACGGTCGAACTCACCACGCACATCCGGTGCCGCCCGGCGCCGGGCCCACTGCGGGTCTCGATCGCGACCCGCAACCTGGCGGGCGGCTTCCTGGAGGAGGACGCGGAGGTCTGGGACAGTGCGGACCGGCTGGTGGCGCAGTCGCGCCAGCTGGCGAAGGCGCCGCGGGGCTGAGGGGACCCGCGCCGCCGCCTCGGTGGTCCAGCAGTACGCGACAGGCGCCGTCAGTCCAGCCAGTGCTGACGCCCGAGGCTGATCAGCCGCAACTGACGGCACGCCAGAGCGGCGCCAGGGACCCCGCTGCCCGGCCCGAGGCCCGGCGGGACGCCGACGGGATGGCCGTCGCCGTCCTCGTACTCGGCCTCGTCGGCCTGCTCGTGATGAACATCCTGCTCGGCCCGATCGCCGTCGTCCTCGCCGACATCTCCCTCCGGCGCGGCACCGCACGCCGCAGCCGCGCCCTCCTCGGACTCGCCCTCGGCCTCGCCGACCTGGCCGTCCTCGCCGTGCTCGTCACGTGAACGCAACGGTCGCATGGGGCTTCGGCAGCTGACGCCCGCAGCAAGGGGAGCGGCCCCCGCACGGCTGTACCCCCCTGCGCCGCGTCCGCGCCCCCGCCGTGCCTCGTAGAATCGTTGCCATCATGGCTTACCTCGACCACGCTGCGACCACTCCCATGCTGCCGGAGGCCGTCGAGGCGATGACCGCGCAGCTCACCACCACCGGCAACGCCTCCGCGCTGCACGCCGCCGGGCGCCGGGCCCGCCGAGCCGTCGAGGAGGCCCGCGAGACCCTCGCCGAGGCGCTCGGCGCGCGGCCCAGCGAGGTGGTCTTCACCTCCGGCGGCACCGAGGCCGACAATCTCGCTGTGAAGGGGCTGTACTGGCAGCGACGCGATGCCGACCCGGCCAGGACCCGGGTGCTGGCCAGCCCCGTCGAGCACCACGCCGTCCTCGACGCCGTCGACTGGCTCGGCGCGCACGAGGGCGCGAACGTCGAGTATCTGCCGGTGGACGCGTACGGACGGGTGCACCCCGAGGCCCTGCGCGAAGCCATCGAGCGCAACCCCGATGATGTCGCGCTCGCCACCGTGATGTGGGCCAACAACGAGATCGGCACTGTCATGCCGGTCAAGGAACTGTCCGCCGTGGCAGGGGAGTTCGACGTCCCGCTGCACGCCGACGCGGTCCAGGCCTTCGGACAGCTCGACGTCGACTTCGCCGCGTCGGGCCTCGCCGCCATGACCGTCTCCGGACACAAGATCGGCGGACCGTACGGCATCGGCGCGCTGCTGCTCGGCCGGGAGTACACCCCCGTCCCCGTCCTGCACGGCGGCGGCCAGGAGCGCCATGTCCGCTCCGGCACCCTCGACGCCCCCGCGATCGCCGCCTTCGCCGTGGCCGGCCGTATCGCCGCCGAGCGCCGTGAGGGCTTCGCCCGCGACATCGGCGCACTGCGCGACGGACTCGTCCAGGCCGTGCGCGGGGCAGTCCCGGAGGCGATCCTCGGCGGCGACCCGGACGGCCGCCTCCCCGCCAACGCGCATTTCACCTTCCCCGGCTGCGAGGGCGACTCCTTGCTCCTCCTCCTCGACGCCCAGGGCATCGAATGCTCCACAGGCTCCGCCTGCACGGCCGGCGTCGCCCAGCCCAGCCATGTCCTGCTCGCCACCGGCACCGACCCGGACCTGGCCCGCGGCACCCTGCGCTTCAGCCTCGGCCACACCTCCACCAAGGCGGATGTCGAGGCGGTCGCCGAGGCCATCGGCCCCGCGGTGGAACGGGCCCGTACGGCAGGGCTCAGCTAGCCCGCGCCGCCGCCTCGCGCGCCGTCGGCAGCGCTGCTCGTACGAGCGCGAGATAGCCGCTCCAGTCCCAGTGCGGCCCGGGATCGGTGTGGTCCGTGCCCGGCACCTCCACGTGCCCGATGATGTGCTCACGGTCGGCAGGTATGCCGTACCGCACACAGATCCCCGCCGTCAGCTGCGCCGAGGCCCGGTACATCGCGTCCGTGAAGCCGGCCGGCCGGTCCACGAAACCCTCGTGCTCTATGCCGATGCTCCGTTCGTTGTACGAGCGGTTCCCCGCGTGGAACGCCACGTCCAGCTCGCGGATCATCTGCGCCACATGCCCGTCCTTGCGCACGACGTAGTGCGTCGCCGCGCCGTGGCCCGGGTTCTTGAAGACCTTCAGGGCAGTCGGATAGCTGCCCTGGACGACATGGATGATCACGCGGTCGATGCGGTAGTCGTCGGGCCGGTCCGCCAGCCGCCAGTTCGCCCGCGACGCCGCCGTCCACTCCGCGCCCAGATGATCGAGCTCACCCTCTTTGCGAGGCTTCGCCATCCCCGGCAGCTTCCACCAGGCACGCCGTAGCTCGTCCTGCGCCAGCGCGCCGACACCGAGCACCACGACCCCTCCGCCGATCAACACGGCCCGCCGGCTGATTCCCCGCCCCTTGGCGCGCTTGTCGCCGCGCTTCGATTCGCTCCCCATGTGATGATCAACGCTTACTCGCGAGCTTTCGGTTCCCGCAGCCCCTTACTCTGGTAGAGCTATGACTCCTCAGACTCCCCAGCGCCCCCTCCGAGTGCTCGCCGCGATGTCCGGCGGCGTGGACTCCGCCGTCGCCGCCGCACGCGCCGCCGAGGCCGGACACGATGTCACCGGTGTGCACCTGGCCCTGTCCGCGAATCCGCAGTCCTTCCGTACGGGCGCGCGCGGCTGTTGCACCATTGAGGACTCGCGCGACGCCCGCCGCGCGGCGGATGTCATCGGCATCCCCTTCTACGTCTGGGATCTCGCCGAGCGCTTCCGCGAGGACGTGGTCGAGGACTTCATCGCGGAGTACGAGGCCGGCCGCACCCCCAACCCCTGCCTGCGCTGCAACGAGAAGATCAAGTTCGCGGCGCTGCTGGACAAGGCGCTGGCCCTGGGCTTCGACGCGGTGTGCACCGGCCACTACGCCACGGTCGGCATGGGCGAGGACGGCAGCCGCGAGCTGCACCGCGCCAGCGACATGGCCAAGGACCAGTCGTACGTCCTCGGAGTGCTCGACGAGCGCCAGCTCGCGCACGCGATGTTCCCGCTCGGCGACACCCTCACCACCAAGGACGAGATCCGGGCGGAGGCCGAGCGCAGGGGACTCGCGGTCGCCAAGAAGCCGGACAGCCACGACATCTGCTTCATCGCCGACGGCGACACCCAGGGCTTCCTGGCCTCGCGCCTGGGCACGGCGGAGGGCGACATCGTCGATGAGGCGGGTTCGAAGCTGGGCACGCACGACGGGGCCTTCGGCTTCACCGTCGGCCAGCGCAAGGGCCTGCGCATCGGCCACCCCGCCCCCGACGGCAAGCCGCGCTATGTCCTGGACGTCTCACCGGTGAACAACACGGTGACGGTCGGCCCGGTCGAGGCACTGGACGTCTCGGCCCTGACCGCGATCAAGCCCCGCTGGTGCGGGACGGCTCCGGCGGGCCCGGGGACGTACACCGCGCAGCTTCGCGCCCACGGCGGCGAGACACCGGTGACCGCCGAGCTGGTCGGCGAGGAGCTCCAGGTCTCCTTCGCCGAGCCGGTAAGGGGAGTGGCACCCGGCCAGGCGGTCGTGCTGTACGAGGGCACGCGTGTGGTCGGCTCGGCGACGATCGCGACGACGGAGCGGGCAGCCGCGTCCGTCGCCTGAACCTGACCCGGGAGGGTCAGGCGGCGAAGAAATCCGTCAGCACCGGGGCCAGCACCTGCGGCGCCACCTCGTGCGTCTGGCCGGTCAGCGTGCGGTGTCGGCCGCGGGGCAGGGCGTCGGCCACGGCGCGCGCCGCCTCCCGCATCCGGGCCGGGCTCGCGCCGCCGTCCACGACCATCGCGCGAGTGTGGAGCGCGCGCAGCCGGTCGACGGGGACCAGCCCGGTGCCCATGATCTCGTGGTCGTAGGCGAGGGTGTGCGCCACCGCCTCCAGCTCGGCCCACATCGGCGTCTGCCGCATTCCTTCGACGGCCGCGGGCGTTCCGACCTCCGTCATGAAGAGCGCGAGCGCATCGCCGCGCCGCCCCCGCGCCAGCAGATCGCGCAACCGGCCGACGTACGCGGCAGGCTCCTGTCCGGCCGTCGCGCTCGTCTCGAACGGCGGCTCGTAGACCGAGAGTTGGGTGATCGGCAGCCCGGCGGCCGCCGCTCTCAGCACCAGCTCGGCGCCCGATGACATACCGTGCACAAAGGCGCTGCCGCCCGCCTGGGCGATGACGGCCGCGAGATCCTCGATCTCGCGCTCGACGGCGTACGGCGCGGTGTCTCCGCTCGCACCCCGGCCGCGCCGGTCGTAGGTGAACACGCTGAAGTGCGAAGCGAGTAGTGCGGCCAGCGGCCCGTCGGTCGCTGCCGTGCACAGCGCTCCGCCGACCAGAACGACCGACGGGCCCTCGCCCCGCTGTTCGTACGCGATGAGCGTGCCGTCGCCCGACTCCGTCTTGCTCAGTGTTCTGCTCGTGCTGTCCATGAGAGCACTGACCGGCGTACGGCGCGGAACTCATCGCCCGGCCGTAAAACTCTTGGATTCTCCGGTCAGTCCTGGACGACCTCGGTGTCGTAGAAGCACAAATACCCCTTGATCCGGGCCACTTCGTCCTTGGGCTCCGGGTACGCCCACACCAGATCGGGTGCGTCCGGCAGCGACCAGTAGTCGGCGTCACCCTTGAACGGGCAGTGGGTGTGGGTGTCCGAGCGGGTGAGCAGTTCTGTGCGTACGTCCTGTGGGGGGAGGTAGTAGCGGACCGGCAGGCCCGTCTCGTGAAGCAGCAAGGGTCGCCGGCTCTCGGCGAGGAGCTGCCCGTCGTGCACGACCCGCACATGGTCCGTGCCCTGCTCGATGGTGATCGTGTGTCCTTCAGCCATGTCCGTCACAGCACCGTCCGGGCCGCACTTCTTCCCCCCCTGCCGCGACCTCATTGATATCAGCGGCTCTGCTGCGGGCGGAGGCGTGCGGTAGTGCGAGCATGTCCCGTATGGCTACACATCTGATCACCGGAGCCGGCTCCGGCATCGGCGCGGCCGTCGCGCGCCGACTGCACGAACGCGGTGACGAGCTCATCCTGCTGGCCCGCGACGCCGGCCGGGCCAAGGAGCTCGCCGCCGAGTACGAGGGCGCCCGCACGCTCGTCGCCGACCTGGCCGACCCGGACCGTATCTCCAGGGCGCTCGGCATGCAGCCGATGCCGGACCGCCTGGACTCCCTGCTGCACATCGCGGGCGTCGTCGACCTCGGCCCGATCGTCGAGCTCAGGCCCAAGACCTGGCACCAGCAGCTCAACGCCAATCTGGTCTCGCCCGCCGAGCTGACCAGGCTGTTCCTGCCCCAACTCCGGGCCGCTCAGGGGCATGTGCTGTTCGTCAATTCGAGCGCGGGCCTCCACGCCCATGCTCAGTGGGGCGCTTACGCCGCCTCCAAGCACGGGCTGAAGGCGCTTGCCGACTCGCTGCGCAACGAGGAGCACGGCAACGGTGTACGCGTGACGTCGGTCTACCCGGGCCGCACGGCCAGCCCCATGCAGGTCAAGGTGCACTCCCAGGAGGGCAAGGAGTACGACCCGTCCCACTGGATGGCCCCGGAATCGGTCGCGACGACGATCCTGGCGGCGCTGGATCTGCCGCGCGACGCGGAGATCAACGATCTGACGGTGCGGCCGGGGCGATGAACGCATTCCCATGGGGTCCCGCCACAGGTGTCGGATCCATGCCCGGCGGTGACGCGAGCGAGGCCGCGAAGACCGTCGCCGGGTCCTTCGAGGACTTCCCGTATCTGCCCGAGCTGCCCGCTCGTGGGCCAGGCGCCGACATGATCGGGCGGACCATCGGGCTGCTCGTCGAGATGTACGCGCATGTCGAGCCGAGCGGCTGGCGGATCAGCGACCGGCCGGGGCGCGAAACCCGCCGCGCCCGCTCCTGGCTCGGCGAGGACCTCGACGCGCTGGAGGAGTTCACCCAGGGCTACGTGGGCCCGCTGAAAGTGCAGGCCATGGGGCCGTGGACGCTCGCCGCAGCCCTGGAACTGCGGGGCGGAGAGGCCGCGCTGGGCGACCCCGGCGCCGTCCGGGACCTCGCGGGCTCGCTCGCGGAAGGGCTGCGGTCGCATCTGGCGGAGGTACGCCGCCGGGTGCCCGGCGCCCGCGTGGTGCTGCAGCTCGACGAGCCGTCGCTCACCGCCGTACTGCGTGGACAGATCAGGACCGCCAGCGGGTATCGCACCTACAGGGCTGTGGACCGCCAGGTCGTCGAGAGCACGCTGCGGGATGTGATCGGGGTGAGCGAGGAGCCCGTCACCGTCCACTCATGCGCGCCGGACGTGCCGTTCGCGCTGCTGCGCAGGGCCGGGGTCGCGGGCGTCTCGTTCGATTTCGGCCTTCTCACCGAGCGTGACGAGGAACAGATCGGCGAGGCGGTCGAGGGCGGTACGCAGCTGTTCGCGGGCGTCGTGCCGTCCACCGACGCTCCATTGTCAGACCCTGCCGGTAGCGTCATGGGTGTAAGGACGCTGTGGCGCAGGCTGGGGCTGAATCCGGGGACTCTCACCGAGTCCGTGGTGATCACCCCGGCGTGCGGGCTCGCGGGTGCGTCACCCGGGTACGCCCGCGCGGCGCTCGCGCACTGTGTCCGTGCCGCGAGATCGCTCGCGGACAACCCTGAGTAACGGGCTGAAGTAACGGGAGGACAAGACGGTGGCTGTCGAACAGCAAGGGCAGGTGCCCGCCGAGGCACGGGAGAAGCACGCCCGGCTGGCCGAGCAGGTCGAGGAGCACCGCTTCCGGTACTACGTGAAGGACCAGCCGGTCATCAGCGACGGCGAGTTCGACAAGCTGTTGCGCTCGCTGGAGGCACTGGAGGAGGAGTACCCCGAGCTGCGTACGCCCGACTCGCCGACGCAGAAGGTGGCCGGTCAGTACGAGACGGAGTTCACCGCGGTCGAGCACCGCGAGCGGATGCTCTCCCTCGACAACGCCTTCGACGACGAGGAGCTGGCCTCCTGGGCGGAGCGTGTCGCGCGCGAGGTCAACACCTCCGACTATCACCTGCTGTGTGAGCTGAAGGTCGACGGCCTCGCGGTCAACCTCACATACGAGAAGGGCCGGCTGACGCGGGCGGCGACCCGCGGCGACGGCCGCGTCGGCGAGGACATCACCCCCAATGTCCGGACCATCGCGGACATCCCGAACAGGCTCCAGGGCGACCGCATCCCGGATCTCGTCGAGATCCGCGGCGAGGTCTACTTCCCGATGGAGAAGTTCGAGGAGCTCAATGCCCGCCTGGTTGAGGCGGGTGACAAGCCCTTCGCCAACCCGCGCAACGCGGCGGCGGGTTCGCTGCGCCAGAAGGACCCGAAGGTCACGGCGGCCCGCCCGCTGCGCATGGTGGTGCATGGCATCGGCGCCCGCGAGGGCTTCGACATCGACCGCCTGTCGCAGGCGTACGGGCTGCTGCGCGAATGGGGCCTGCCCACCGCGCAGCACAACAAGGTGGTCGACTCCCTCGAAGGCGTACGGGAGTTCATCGCGTACTTCGGCGAGCACCGGCACTCCGTGGAGCACGAGATCGACGGCGTGGTCGTCAAACTCGACGAGATCCCGCTCCAGGGGCGGCTCGGCTCCACCTCGCGGGCGCCGCGCTGGGCGATCGCCTGGAAGTACGCGCCCGAGGAGGTCAACACCAAGCTGGTCAATATCAGGGTGGGCGTCGGCCGCACCGGCCGAGTCACGCCGTACGCCCAGGTAGAGCCGGTCACGGTCGCGGGTTCCGAAGTCGAGTTCGCCACGCTGCACAACCAGGACGTGGTCAAGGCCAAGGGCGTGCTCATCGGCGACACGGTGGTGCTGCGCAAGGCGGGCGACGTCATTCCGGAGATCCTCGGTCCGGTCGCGGATCTGCGGGACGGCAGCGAGCGGGAGTTCGTGATGCCGGCCGAGTGCCCCGAGTGCGGCACGGCGCTGCGTCCCATGAAGGAGGGCGACGTCGACCTGCGCTGCCCCAACGCCCGCTCCTGCCCCGCCCAGTTGCGTGAGCGCCTCTTCTATCTCGCCGGACGCAAGTCGCTGGACATCGAGAACTTCGGCTATGTGGCCGCGGCCGCGCTCACCAAGCCGCTGGAGCCGCCCACACCGCCGCTGACCGACGAGGGCGACCTCTTCAACCTCACCATCGAGCAGCTGCTGCCCATCAAGGCGTACGTCCTGGACCAGGACAGCGGATTGCCCAAGCGCGACCCGAAGACGGGCGAGGAGAAGGTCGTCACGGTCTTCGCCAACCAGCTCGGCGAGCCGAAGAAGAACGCCCTGGCGATGCTGGAGAACATCGCGGCGGCCAAGGAACGCCCGCTTGCCCGGATCATCACGGGTCTGTCCATCCGTCATGTCGGCCCGGTGGCGGCCGAGGCGCTGGCCCGGGAGTTCCGGTCGATCGAGCGGATCGAGCAGGCCACCGAGGAGGAGCTGGCGGCCGTCGAGGGCGTCGGGCCGACCATCGCAGCCTCGCTCAAGCAGTGGTTCGAGGAGGACTGGCACCGCGAGATCCTGCGCAAGTGGCGGGCGGCGGGCGTCCGCATGGAGGAAGAGGGCGGGGGCGAGGACGAAGGGCCGCGGCCGCTGGAAGGACTCACCGTCGTCGTCACCGGCACTTTGCAGAACTACACCAGGGATGGCGCAAAAGAAGTCCTCCAGAGTCTCGGCGCGAAAGTGGCCGGTTCTGTTTCGAAGAAGGCGGCCTTCGTGGTTGTCGGTGACAACCCCGGTTCCAAGTACGACAAAGCGATGCAGCTGAAGGTGCCGGTCCTGGACGAGGAGGGCTTCGCCGTACTTCTCGAACAGGGCCCTGACGCGGCCCGTGAGGCCGCTGTGCCTGCAGAGGCGTAACGGAGGGGGCGTGCGCGGGGCTCGGGAGGGGCTCGTACGGGAGCCCGAAGGGGGCGCACGGGGCGGGAATCAGACGTCGGAAGCCGGGTCCGAACGACCGGTACTGGTCACCCGTTCAGCGCATACCAGATGGATAAGGGTGGCCAGGTCGCATTCGGGCAAGAGCTGTAGAGCGCTGCCCGTCCGAGCCTCCTGCGGCCTACTGTTGAGATGTGCGCCTGTCGTGCACGGCTGCGTGGTGGGATCACAGTCGTGGTGGCATGACAACGGGAGCCATCGCGAGGCATCGGCACCGCCGGCTGTGAGAGGGACGGGAATGAAACCGACCGAGAGCGCCGCCCGGGTCTCACGGCCGCGTGGAGTGGCGGCCCTTGCGGGCACGACGCCGGGGCTGCCCGTCGCCGTCGTCGTTTGCGCAGCGGCCTTGCTTGCCACCGGCATCGTCAGTGCGGTGCGGGAGGGCCGCGCACTCTTCCCCAACTCCACGGTTGGCTGGTCGCTCGCCGTCCTCACCGGGATCATCGTGGGCCACCTGGTCGCGCTCGGCCGCGACCGCTGGTGGGGCGGCACCGGATCGGGCGCCGCCCTCACCCTCGCCTCCCTGTTGCTCTTCGGCTGGGTGCCCGCCGGACTTGTCAGCCTCGCCGTCGTCGCCCTGGTCGGCGCGGCCCGCAGACACCGCTGGCGCCACGGCCTGCTGCACGGCTCCGTGGACATCCTCGGTATCGCCGCGGCGGCGCTCGTCCTCGCTGTGTTCGGGGTGCATCCGAGCGTCGAGCAGCCCTGGTCGCCACTCGACTGGGGTATCCCGGCAGTCCCCGAAGTGATGCTCGCGGCCACCACCTATCTCGCGGTCACCCGGCTGCTGCTGTGGTATGTGCTGGTCCCGCAGGCGGGCGGCCTGCCCACCGCGGCCCGTATGGCCCTGCTGAGGCAGGGCCTTGTCGCGGTCGCCCTGCTCGGCATCGCCCCGCTGATCTGTGTCGTCGCGGTCGCGCTGCCCTTGCTGCTGCCGCTGTTCGCCGTACCGCTGATCGCCCTGGACTCCACGCTCTGGATCGCCAGGGCCAGGGCCGAGGAGCAGCTTCGCGATCCGCTGACCGGGTTGCCCAACCGGCAGTGGCTGCTGGAGCGGACCTGGGCCGCCCTGGAGGACGCCGAGGGTAACAGCGCCCGTTCCGCTCTCGTACTGATTGATCTCGACCGGTTCCGTTCCGTCAATGACACGCTCGGCCATCTCGCGGGCGACCGGCTGCTCCTGCAGATAGCCGACCGGCTGCGGCTCGCCCTGCCGCGCGGCGCGGAGGCGGCCAGGCTCGGCGGCGACGAATTCGCCGTACTGCTCCCCACCGCCGACTCCACCACCAGCGCCCAGCGCGTCGCCCGCAATCTGGTGGCCGAGCTGTCGTCGCCCCTCGACCTGGACGGTCTCACCCTCGTCCTGGAGGCGAGCGCCGGCGTCGCCGTCTTCCCTGAGCACGCGCATGACGCGGAGGGCCTGCTGCGGCGCGCGGACGTGGCGATGTACCAGGCGAAGCGGGACCGCACGGGCGTGGAGGTGTACGAGTCCAAGCGGGACAGCAACACCCCCGACCGGCTCGGCCTGCTGGGCGACCTGCGCCGGGCGCTGGACGCCGGCGACGTGGAGCTCCACTACCAGCCCAAGGTCCGCTTCGACGGCCATGTCGCGGGCCTGGAAGCCCTGGTCCGCTGGGTCCACCCGGAGCGGGGCCGGGTCTCCCCGGACGAGTTCATCGCCATCGCCGAGTCCTCGGGGCTGATGCCGTATCTGACGGAGTACGTGCTCGATACGGCTCTCGCCCAGGTCGCGAAGTGGCGCGCGCAGGGGTTGAACGTGCCGGTCGCCGTCAATGTCTCGCCGCGCGATGTGCACACCCCCGGCTTCGCCGGATCCGTCGCCGCGCGCCTCGCCCGGCACGGCGTCCCGCCGGGCGCCCTCCAGCTGGAGATAACGGAACACGTCCTCCTCGAGGACCCGCAGCGTGCCGCCGACACCCTCGCCGGGCTGACCGAACACGGCGTCAAGATGTCCCTGGACGACTTCGGCACCGGCTACTCCTCCCTTGTGCATCTGCGCCGCCTCCCCGTCAGCGAGCTCAAGATCGACCGCTCGTTCGTCGCCCGGCTCGCCGTCGACGACGAGGACGCGGCGATCGTCCGCTGCACCGTGGACCTGGCCCACTCGCTGGGCCTGCTGGTGGTCGCCGAGGGCGTCGAGGACGACGAGACCTGGGAGCGGCTGCGCGATCTGGGCTGCGACGCCGTACAGGGCTGGCTGGTCGCGGCCGCGATGCCGCCGCAGGAGACCACCGCATGGCTGCGGGCCAGGGGCGAGCGGGGCTGGCATCGCGCGACCGAGCTGCCGGCGGCCACCCCGACGGATGCGGACGAGCCGTCGGGCCAGGTCGTCCCGTAAGCCTCAGCGGCCCGTGGTGGGGCTCTGGAGGGCCCGGAGCGGCCGGAATTTTTCAGCCCGTCCGGGCCGTATGAAGACGGGGGGACTGGGGGTCCGGCCCCACCCGCCAGGGCGTAGGGGGAGGGTCTGGGGCGGAGCCCCGGCAAACACGTCGGGCCGTCGCTGTGGCCCCGGCCGCATAACCGTTTAGTGGGCAGCGGCCCGCGCCCCATAGGATTGGGCCAAACCACACACACTCACCCCTGAGGATCGCTGCATGCCTGGCATTACGCGCGAGGAGGTCGTCCACCTCGCCCGGCTGGCGCGTCTGGAGCTGAAGGCCGAAGAGCTCGACCACTTCGCCGGACAGCTCGACGACATCATCGGCGCGGTCGCCCGCGTCTCCGAGGTCGCCGACCAAGACGTACCCCCGACCTCCCACCCGCTGCCGCTGACCAATGTCATGCGCCCGGACGAGGTCCGTCCGTCGCTCACCCCCGAGCAGGCGCTCACCGGCGCCCCGGCCCAGGAGCAGCAGCGTTTCAAGGTGCCGCAGATCCTGGGGGAGGACTAATCACCATGACGGACATCATCAAGCTCACCGCGGCCGAGATCGCCGCGAAGGTCGCAGCCGGCGAGCTGACGGCCGTCGAGGTCACCGAGGCTCACCTGGCCCGGATCGACGCCGTCGACGAGAAGGTGCACGCCTTCCTGCACATCGACCGTGAGGGCGCGCTCGCGCAGGCCCGCGCGGTGGACGCAAAGCGCGAGGCGGGCGAGAAGCTTGGTCCGCTGGCCGGCGTTCCGCTCGCGCTGAAGGACATCTTCACCACCGAGGGCATCCCGACCACGGTCGGCTCGAAGATCCTCGAGGGCTGGATCCCTCCGTACGACGCGACGGTGACCAAGAAGCTCAAGGCCGCCGGCATCGTCATCCTCGGCAAGACCAACATGGACGAGTTCGCCATGGGGTCCTCGACCGAGAACAGCGCGTACGGCCCGACGGGCAACCCGTGGGACCTGACCCGTATCCCCGGCGGCTCCGGCGGCGGCTCCTCCGCCGCCCTCGCCTCGTACGAAGCACCGCTCGCCATCGGCACGGACACCGGCGGCTCCATCCGCCAGCCCGCCGCCGTCACCGGCACGGTCGGCGTCAAGCCCACCTACGGCGGCGTCTCCCGCTACGGCATGGTGGCGTTCTCGTCCTCCCTGGACCAGGGCGGCCCCTGCGCCCGTACGGTCCTGGACGCCGCGCTGCTGCACGAGGTCATCGCCGGTCACGACCCGCTCGACTCGACGTCCATCGACGCCCCGGTCCCGCCGGTCGTCGAGGCCGCGCGCAACGGCTCGGTCGCCGGAATGCGCGTCGGTGTCGTCAAGCAGTTCTCGGGCGAGGGCTACCAGGCCGGTGTCGTCCAGCGCTTCAACGAGTCGGTGGAGCTGCTGAGGTCGCTCGGCGCGACGATCGTCGAACTGGACTGCCCGTCCTTCGACCTCGCGCTCTCCGCGTACTACCTGATCGCGCCGTCCGAGTGCTCGTCCAACCTGGCCCGCTTCGACGCCATGCGCTACGGCCTGCGGGTCGGCGACGACGGCACGAGGTCCGCCGAGGAAGTCACCGCACTGACCCGGGCGGCCGGCTTCGGCGACGAGGTCAAGCGCCGCATCATGCTCGGCACGTACGCGCTCAGCTCCGGCTACTACGACGCGTACTACGGCTCCGCGCAGAAGGTCCGTACTCTCATCACCCGGGACTTCGAGAAGGCTTTCGAGCAGGTCGACGTGATCGTCTCGCCGACCACGCCGACCACCGCCTTCCCGATCGGCGAGCGCGCCGACGACCCGATGGCGATGTACCTCGCCGACCTGTGCACCATCCCGACCAACCTGGCCGGCAACGCCGCGATGTCGCTGCCCTGCGGCCTCGCGCCGGAGGACGGACTGCCGGTCGGTCTGCAGATCATCGCCCCCGCCATGAAGGACGACCGGCTGTACAAGGTCGGCGCCGCCGTCGAGGCCGCCTTCGTGGAAAAGTGGGGCCACCCGCTGCTTGAGGAGGCACCGTCGCTGTGAGCACTCTTGCCAAGGCCAAGGGCTTCAAGAAGTCCAAGACCGGTACGTACCTGTCCATCGGCACCACCGCGTTCGGCGCGCTGAGTGTGATCAAGCAGGCCAGGAAGGCCCGCACCGACAACGACACGCTCCGGCTGATCGATGCCGCCGTATCCGCTGCCGCCATTGTCACCGGCCTGGCCCTGCTCTACCGCGAGCTGAAGCGCCTGGGCGACGACGACGTCCTGCTGGGCTGAGAGGGAAAGTTTCACCGTGACCGTCACTGAACTGGTGTCGTACGAGGACGCTCTCGCGGCGTACGACCCCGTCATGGGCCTCGAAGTCCATGTCGAACTCGGCACCAAGACCAAGATGTTCTGCGGCTGTTCGACCGAACTGGGCGCTCCGCCCAACTCGCAGACCTGCCCCACCTGTCTCGGCCTGCCCGGCTCACTCCCGGTCGTCAACGCGATCGGCGTCGAATCGGCCGTCAAGATCGGCCTCGCGCTCAACTGCGAGATCGCCGAGTGGTGCCGCTTCGCCCGGAAGAACTACTTCTATCCGGACATGCCGAAGAACTTCCAGACCTCGCAGTACGACGAGCCGATCGCCTTCAACGGCTATCTGGACGTCCAGATGGAGGACGGCGAGGTCTTCCGCGTGGAGATCGAGCGCGCGCACATGGAGGAGGACACCGGCAAGTCGACGCACGTCGGCGGCGCCACCGGCCGTATCCATGGCGCGTCCCACTCGCTGCTGGACTACAACCGCGCCGGCATCCCGCTGATCGAGATCGTCACCAAGCCGATCGAGGGCGCGGGCGAGCGTGCGCCGGAGGTCGCCAAGGCGTACGTCGCGGAGCTGCGCGAGCTCATCAAGGCGCTCGGCGTCTCCGAGGCGCGCATGGAGCAGGGCCAGATGCGGTGCGACGTCAACCTGTCGCTGCGCCCGCACGGCGTCGAGAAGTTCGGCACGCGCTCCGAGACGAAGAACGTCAACTCGCTGCGCAGCGTCGAGCGTGCGGCCCGGTTCGAGATTCAGCGGCACGCCGCGGTGCTCTCGTCCGGCGGCACGATCATCCAGGAGACCCGTCACTTCCACGAGGAGGACGGCTCCACGACGTCCGGCCGGGTGAAGGAAGAGGCCGAGGACTACCGGTACTTCCCGGAGCCCGACCTGGTGCCGATCGCGCCGCCGCGCGAGTGGGTCGAGGAGCTGCGGGCGACCCTGCCCGAGCTGCCGCGGGTCCGCCGGAACCGGCTGCGCGAGGAGTGGGGCGTCTCCGAGCACGACATGCAGTCGATCCTCAACGCGGGGGCGGTCGACCTGATCGCCGCCACGATCGAGGCGGGCGCGGATGCGGCTTCCGCGCGCAAGTGGTGGATGGGTGAGCTGGCCCGCCGCTCCAACGAGGACGGCATCGAGCTCGCCTCGCTCCCGATCACGCCGGCCCAGGTGGCCCGGGTGGCCGAGTTGGTCGCTGCCGGCGACCTCAACGACAAACTGGCCCGCCAGGTCATCGAGGGCGTGCTCGCGGGCGAGGGCGACCCGGACACCGTCGTCGAGAAGCGCGGCCTGAAGGTGGTCTCGGACGAGGGCGCGCTCGGCGCGGCCGTCGACGAGGCGATCGCGGGCAACGCGGCGATCGCCGACAAGATCCGCGGCGGCAAGATCGCGGCGGTCGGCGCGCTGGTGGGTGCGGTCATGAAGACCACCCGCGGCCAGGCGGACGCGGCGCGCGTGAAGGAGCTGATCCTGCAGAAGCTCGGCGTCGAGGCCTGACGACGAGCAACAGCAGGGCGGTCATGTTCGGGAACAGGTTGAACTGCTGGAAGACCATGCCGATTTG
>NZ_JBSFMS010000132.1:0-20181 GCF_053599675.1 Streptomyces sp. NPDC000880
CAGCAGGTGATCGATGACGCCGAGCTTGTCGGAGACCTTGGCACCGCCGAGGACGACGGCGTACGGGCGCTCGACGTCCTCGGTGAGCTTCTTCATGACGCCCCTCCCCCACCGTCGCGCCAGCGGTTCAGCAGCCGCGTCGTCCGCGTCGACGGGCGCGGTCAGGGGGTCGACGGCGCGCTGCTGCCCCTCCCAGGTCTCGAACTCGAGGCCCTCACGGGCCCAGTACTCAAAACCGCCGAGCATCTCCCTGACCCTGGTAGCCGAGTTCGGCGTAAGCGAGGGCGGCGCGCTGCGGGTTATGAACAGCTCGCATGTCTCAGATCCCCTCCTGTCTCAGCAACATCCAGGTGGGGCACCAGCTTGATCGACTACGGACTGAGCGGGCGAGTGTCTCAGCGATAGCCGGTAACCGTTGCTCGTTCATGACCTTCGCGCCCCGCCCACGGATGCTTCTTTCGGGGGCGGGATTGGTCGGATACGGCAGAGTGGCCGACGCTGTTCTCCTCGTCGCCCGACCGCGACTCCTGTCCCTTGGTATGCAAACCCGTCGCCTCAGAGAGGAGCGGGGCTACGGCTTGGAGGAGCGCGCAGAGCGCAGTGGGCTGAGGCTTCCGCGGCCTTATCCATATTGAGCACGGGCAGCGCAGCCCCAGTGTGCTCACGCTTTGGGATGTCCCGCTACCGCCCAACATCGGCGCTGCAGCGGGCTCTGGACCGCCTGGCGCTGCTGGCGGAGGTCACGACCGCTCTTGGCAGCACCCTGGACGCGGATGAGGCCCTGCGGCGGGCCAACAGGATCGTTGCGGCAGCCGAGGAAGCAGAGCGCGCTGACGCTGTTTGGCCGTGGCCTGCACCGCCTCGTCCGGTCGCCACTCACAGCAGGAGGTCGAAGACGGCTCGGGCCTCGTCCCAGTGCTGGGTCTGGGGGTTCTTCAGGTCGGGGTGGAGGATCTTGAAGCTCTGGGCAAGGGCCAGGCTGAGTCCGCCGATGATGTCCGGATAGGCCGCCTCGGTCTCCTCGTCGGGCGTGCGGTCCAGAGCGGGGTGGGTGGCGAGCTGTTCTAGGATCGGCTTGAGTTCTACTTCCTGGTCGATCTTCTGGAAGTGGTGAATGCTCTCCTGCAGGCCTTTCGTGATCGGTAGGTCACAGGTCCGGATGATGTCGCGCCCGTTGGCCTTGGCAGTGGCCTGGGCGACGGTCAGCAGATCGTAGAGCTTGGCGTCGACGAAGTCGCTGTAGCGCTTGAGATCGTTCTTGTCGACGTCCAGACCCGCGGCCGCGCGGAAGAACCTTTCGAACCTGGCGATGGACATCACGGTCATGACGGACCTCCGGCTGCGGGCGCCGGGGTGGTTCCCGGCCCCTGGGCTTCCCAGTCAGCCTGGCCGACGGGGCGCGGGAACGCATGCGCATGTCGGGACCAATTAGCCTCCCTGTATTACCCTGCCAGGCCCAGGCGTCCGACTGCCCGGGTAGTCGGACGGGCGTGCGATCCGTCGATCCAGGCCGGCCGAGCCGCGGGTAGCTGGGCCGCAGCGTCGCGGTCAGGCGCCGCTTGTGCCGCTGGGGAAGGAGGTGAGGTAGTACGGGTTCTCCACCCACATGCCACTCACCCATACCCGCGGGTGGGCCCATTTTGCTATCTTTGTTTGTGCTGGGCGGCCTGGGCCGGCCAGCACATTTGGGCCCGGGCAGACGCAGGCCGCATGAACCCTGACGCCGCGACGCTGGACCGGTTGGAGCGCCCAAAGGCCCGGGAAGCCCGTGTTGACGCGTCCTGCTCCGGGCCGGTGACCGGTTTGGCCATTGCTGCCGCAGAGGAGTGCCTCATGGAGCGTTCCCCGTGGGTGCACCTGCGGCTCTGCCTCACTTGCGGGCACGTCGACTGCTGCGACTCCTCGCCCCGCAACAACGCCAGGCGGCACGCGGGCAGCGCCGGTCGCTCCATCGTGCAGTCCTTCCAGCCGGGAGAGGACTGGCGCTGGTGCTACGTCCACGAGGCCCTGGTCTGATGAGCACGGCCGAGCACAAGCAGAGTGCGGTCCGCGAGACACCGGACCGATACGGGGCGTTCCCGCGCCTGACGCCGGAGCAGCTCGAGGACCTGACCGCGCGCGGTGAGCGCCGCAGGACCGCCGAGGGCGAGGTGCTGTACCGCGAGGGCGAGCCGTTCCGGGAGTTCCTCGCGATCCTCAGCGGGACCGTCGAGATCCTCCACGACCACGGCGGGCCCGACGAGCGCACGGTGGCGTTGCACGGACCCGGCAGGTTCCTGGGTGAACTCGGGCTGCTGGAGGGCCAGGCGGCGTTCGACACCGCCGTGGTGCGCGAGGCGGGCGAGATCCTGGCCGTACCGGTGGAGCGGCAACGCGCCCTGGTCGGCCGCGACCCCGTCCTCGGCGACCTGATCCTCCGCGCTTACCTGGGCCGCCGGTATCTGCTCATCGGCCTCGGCGCCGGCTTCCGGATCCTGGGGTCGTGTTATTCACCGGACACGCTGCGGCTGCGTGAGTTCGCCGCCCGCAACCGGCTGCCCCACCGCTGGGTGGATCTGGAGAAGGACAAGGAGGCGGAGGCGCTGCTGCGTCGGTTCTCCATCCGTCCCGAGGAGACTCCGGTGGTCATCTGGAAGGGCGAGCGGGTGCTGCGCAATCCGAGCAACGCCGAACTCGCCCGGCTCATCGGGCTGCCCGCCCCCTCGCCGGAGGCCGGGCGGTGCGACGTGATGGTGGTCGGTGCGGGCCCCGCGGGACTCGCCGCCGCCGTGTACGGTGCCTCCGACGGCCTCACCACGGTCACCGTCGACGCCGTGGCCACCGGAGGCCAGGCCGGTACCTCGTCTCGCATCGAGAACTACCTTGGCTTCCCGTCGGGCATCTCCGGGGGCGAGCTCATCGAACGCGCGGTGCTCCAGGCCCACAAGTTCGGTGCCCGCCTCATGGTGCCGGCCCAGGTCAGCGGGCTCACCCCGCAGGACGACGAGTACGTCGTCACCTTCACAGACGGGTCCCGGGCCCGGGCCGGCGCCGTGGTGCTCGCCTCGGGCGTGTGGTACCGCAGGCTCGAGGTGCCCGGCATCGACCGCCTGGAGGGCACCAGCGTCTACTACGCGGCGACGGTCCACGAGGCCAGTCTCTGCCAGGCGGATCCGGTCGCCGTGGTCGGCGGCGGGAACTCCGCCGGGCAGGCGGCGCTGTTCCTCGCGAACCACGCGTCCAGGGTCCACCTCCTCGTCCGGGGCGGTGACCTCAACGCGGACATGTCGCGCTACCTGGTGGACCAGGTGGAACGGCATCCGAAGATCGAGGTGCTGCTCCACACCGAAGTCCGGGGCGTCTTTGGGGAGGAGAAGCTGGAGTCGCTGATGGTGGAGGACAACGCAAGTAGTGAGCGCCGGGAGCTGCGGGCCGCGGCGCTGTTCGTGTTCATCGGGGCCCGGCCGCGCACGGAATGGCTCAGGGGCGTGCTGGCCCTGGACGAGAAGGGCTTCGTCCTCACCGGCGCCGACGCCCAGGCGGCGGCCGACGCGACCCGGTGGGCCTCGCTCGGCCGTGGTCCGTTGCTGCTGGAGACCACCCTTCCCGGGGTCTTCGCCGCCGGCGACGTAAGGAGCGGCTCGGTCAAACGGGTGGCCTCGGCGACCGGTGAGGGTGCCATGGCGATCCGCCTCGTGCACGAGCACCGGGAGCAGACGGGCAACCTGGTCCGCACCGCGGACCCCGAGGGGCGTCGGCCGGTGGCGGGCCAGTCCGTGTCCTGGCGCTGACCCTCCCCCTGACGGACCCCGTAGGCGGCCCGGCCCACCACACGGTCGTCCTCCCAGCCGGCGCCCAGCGCACCGCCGACGGTTCCCATGGACGTGATGAACCGGGCGAGGGAGAGGTAGTACCCGGCATCGGGCTGGTGCCCGAAGCCCGGGCGCAACGACTCCAGTGTGAGCAGGAACGCCGCGGTGACATGGACGAGCACGAACAGCGTTGCGTACAGGCAGGCGATGCCGATGAACAAGGTGATCACGGTGACGAGGTTGAACAGGCGGGCCTGCCGCCGGGCGATCTCGTCGCGCGGACGGTCCCACAGTTCGTGGTCGACGACCAGCCAGCCGACCAGCGCGGTGATCGACAGCAGGGTGAACACCGCGTCGCGGAGCGGCCCCACGTAAAGGGTGATCCGCCAGATGTCGCTGCTGATGGCGGCGGCGCGGCCGACGCGACCCGGCAGGGCGTTCCGGCTAGGCTCACACCCGTGACGTGGCTGCGGGCCTTCGGGGAGGTCGTGCGATCCGGGCTCACGATCGAGGAGACGCGGCTGGAGCCCCTGCTCGCGCTGCGCACGGCCGCTGGGGTAGCGATCGTCATCGGGCTGGCGCTGTCGCTGGTCTCCCCTGCGTACGCCGCGTCCGCCGCCCTCGGTGCCTACTCCGCGGGCGGGGCCACCTTCCAGCGCACCTGGCGTCCACGCAAGGTGATCGCGCTCGGCGCGGGCGCGGGTCTGGCGCTCAGCACCTTCGTGGGCTACCTGGCGGCGGGGCGACTCGTGACGTTCCTCCCACTGCTGGCCGTATGGGCCTTTGTCGCGGGGATGGCATGGGCCGTCGGATCGACCGCTGGGATCGTCGCAGCGACGACGGTCGGCAGCATGCTGGTGGCCATCACCCTGCCCACGAGCGTCGGGCGAGCCCTGGAGCACGCCGGGGTCATCGCGCTCGGGGGCGTGGCGCAGGCCGTGCTGATCTTGCTGTTCCCGATCCGCCGTTGGGGGGCGCATCGCGACGCGCTCGCCGACGCCCTGGCCGCCGTGGCGGACTACGCCCGCCGGCTGCGGCACGACCCGACCGCCCCGTTCGACCCGGAGCCGTTGATGACGGCCCGGGACGCGGCCGCCGTGACGCCATCACAGGCCCGCACCCGTCCCCCCGTCCTCCACGGCCCCCGGGGCCTCGCCGAGCGCATTCGGCCGGTCGTCGCCGCGCTCGCCGACCCGGACGTCGGCGCCCCGGCGGAGGGACCCGGGCGGGACCGCGCGCGGGAGTTGCTCGACGCAGCCGCCGACGTCCTGGACGCGGCCGCCCGTTCGATCCGCCGCGGCACTCCCGCCGAGGTGCCGCCCGGGAGCGCGGACGTCCTGCGCGTCGACGAGGAGCACGAGGTGCTGGAGGGGCCCGCGCGGCAGGCCGCCGAGCGGCTCGTGGAACTGCTCGGCGAGGCGTTGGAGATCGCCGGGAGCGGCGGCGCGCGCGGGAAGACGCCCACGCCGCCCGGCCCCGCGGGCGCCCAGTTCCTGGTGCGCCCGACAATGTTCCGGCTGCTCCCGGTCGTCGTCCGGGCGGTCCGCCGTGAGCTCCGCCGGGACTCGCCCGTGTTCCGGCACGCCGTCCGCCTGGCGGCGGTGGCAACGCTCGGCTATCTGATCGCCGCCTGGCTACCCCTGGGCCACGGCTACTGGGCGCCCATCGCCTCGGTGATGGTGATGCGGCCGGACTTCCACCGGACGTACGCGCGTGCGGTGGCCCGTCTCGCCGGGACCCTGGCGGGGGTCGCTCTCGCCACCGGGATGGTGCGGGCCCTGGGCCCGGACGCCCATGTGTTCGGCGCGCTGGCGGTGGTCTCGGCGGGCCTGTCGTACACGCTGATCCGTACCGGCTACGCCTACTCCCAGTGCTTCACTGCCGCGTACGTCGTCTTCCTGCTCGGCATGGGCGGCCAGGCATGGGAGCAGACGGTCCCGGAGCGGGTGGTGCTCACCCTGCTCGGCGGGGCCCTGGCAATGCTGGCGTACGTGGTGTTCCCCGCATGGGAGACGCCCCGGCTGCCGGGCCGGCTTGCGGACTGGCTCGCCGCCAACGGCCGCTACGCGGCCGCGGTGCTCCGCAGCTACGCCGAACCGACCCGGGAGCATCGCACCGACATGCGCAGGGCACTGCTGGCGAGCAGGGAGGCACGTGCCGCCTGGCAGGAGGCCTACGACCGGGCAAGGCAGGAACCGGTCCGCCCCAGGGGTCTGACGTCGCGCGAGGCGGAGGAGGCGCAAGAGGCGCTCAAGAGGTTCGGCCGGGCGGCGATGCTCATGGAGAGTCACGTCCCGCGGGCCGACAGCCGTTTCGTCCCCGAGGCGGAGCGGTTCGCCGAGGCCCTGGAGGCGGACACCGCGCAGGCGGCAGTCGACGTGCGCGAGCACAGGAATCCGGACTGGGGGCGCGTGGAGGAGGCGCTCCACGCGTGGGAGGGCGCCGCCGCCGAGGACCGGAGCCCGGTGGTGCGGCGCGGGGCGGAACTGCAGAAACGGGCCTTGGAGGACCTCGCGACGGCCGTGAGCCGCACACCCCTGGAACGGGACGTCGGCTCCGCTCGCGAGGAGCAGCGGGTGCGGGCGGCCGGGGCGGCGGAAGGTGACGGATCAGGACCCGCGCCCCGGGGTGGGTGACGGCGCCGGCGGCGGGGAGCGCCGCGCCTCCTGGAGCGGGAAGTAGTCTCCCGGCCGCGTCGAGCGCCGCCACACGTACGCCGCTGTCGCCATCACGAGGATCAGCCCCGCCAGGATGAGCAGTTCGACCCCCTCGACGTTCCACCGGAAGGACTTCTCCGCCTCGGCCGTCACGATGAGCACCTTACGGATGCCGGCAATCAGGCCGACGACGAGGAACGGCTCCGCGTCGAGGGTCTGGTTCCTGATGGTGAGGCGGACGGTGTGGAGCAGCTCGGCCACGATGAACAGCACAAGGCCGTTGTCCAGGCCGGAGAGAACGACCGTCTCCTCGCGGTACGGCCCCTGGATCGACCTGATGACGTCGTGGACGACCCCGACGGTCAGGAACCCCGCGAGCAGTACGAGGAGCGCCGCGACGACGAGGTGGATGCCGTCCTCGACGAGCTGCAGGAGGCCTTGTACTCGGCCGCCCTCGATCTTCGGGAGAATGGGTCGCACAGTCAGCATGCTAGGGGTGCCCCGGCCCGCAGGCGCGGCGTGCTGCCGAACGGGTGGACGAGCGGATCCCTCCCTGTGGTGGCAGCCTGGGGGAAGGGGCGAGGCGCGACATCACCGAGGCCTACCGGCAGGACGAGGGTGTATGAGGCAGCCCGACGCGGACACGAACGGCAGGAACCTGCGGCTCGTCCTGGTCGCCGACCCGGGCCTGCCCTCCGAGATCGCCCGGGACCTCGCCCCCCCCGCCTGCCGGAGGATCTGCGCCGCCGCATCGCCAGGGGCATCCGCTGGCAGGCGGACACCGTGACGGCGCCCCTGGTGGCGGACGAGCAGGTCGACGTGTCCGACGTGGCCGAAATCGTCGGCACCCGTCTGGAGGACGGCGACTGGGGCATCGGCGTCTTCCTCACCGACCTGCCGAGCCGGCTGGATTCCCCCGTCGTCGGCCGTCCGGCACCCCGGGGAGGAGTCCAGGCGCGAACGCTACGCGGTGCCGAGGCTGCGCGGCCACGTCCGCCTCCCCGCTGCCGCGCCGCGCGATCAGCCGCTGAGCGGCGTCCCGCCCAGGCGCACCGCGGAGCCGTGGCGGCCCTTGACGACCTCCAGTTGGGCCGGGATACGGCGGCGCAGATCGGCGACATGGCTGACGATGCCGACGCTGCGGTCCCGTTCGCGCAGCGAGTCCAGCACGTCCAGCACCTCGTCCAGAGTCTGGTCGTCGAGGCTGCCGAAGCCCTCGTCGATGAAGAGGGTGTCGAGCTGTACACCGCCGGCCTCGTCGGTGACGACGTCGGCGAGGCCGAGCGCGAGGGCGAGCGAGGCGAAGAAGGTCTCGCCGCCGGAGAGGGTTGCGGTGTCGCGTTCGCTTCCGGTCCAGGCATCCACGACATGCAGGCCGAGTCCGGAGCGCTTGCCGCCGGCGCGGGCGTCGGAGTGCACGAGGGTGTAGCGGCCGGACGACATGCGCTGCAGTCGTACGGTGGCTGCGGCCGCGACCTGTTCGAGGCGGGCCGCCAGGACGTACGACTCGAGGCGCATCTTGCGTTCGTTGTCGGCGGAGGTGCCGGCGGTGAGCGCGGCGAGGCGGGCGACGCGGTCGTACTCCTCGCGCAGCGGGCCCAGGCGGAGCACTTCCGCGACGGCCTGCCGCGACAGCCGCGCGAGTTCGGCGCACCGGTCGCGGGCGGCGGCAAGCACGGACGCGGCGTCGCGCAGGGCATGCTCGGCCTTGTCGTGCGCTGCCCGGGCCGCTTCGGGGTCGGCGGGCGGATGCTCGGCGGCTCTGCTGGTGTCCGCCTCGGCGAGCCGGTCGGCGACGGCCGCGGCCTCGGTCTGCCAGGCGTCGATACGGTGCTGCAGATCCCGCTGCTCCGCCTCGCCGAGCAGCACGGCGGCGGCAGCACGGGGCGTGTCGAACCCGGCCCGGAAGGCGGCGTCGGCCAGCCGGTCGTCGGCCTTCTTCAGGCGCTGCGCGGTGAGGTCGACGGCTCGTACGGCCTCGGCGGCATCGGCAAGCAGCCGCACCCGGCGCTCCAGCATCGCGGCGTGCTCGGCGACGCTGCCCGCGCCGCCCCGGGCCTGGGCCAATTCGCTTTCCAGCGCGGTCTGTTCCCGATCGAGCCCTTCCCGCCGCGAGGTCCGCGCGGCGACCCGCCGCTCGGCCTGCTGCTGCGCGGCAAGCCGCTCCTCGTGCTCACGCTCAGCCTGATCGAGCCCCTCGCGAGCGGCGTGCATGCCGGAGGCGAGGCTGTGCGCGTGCTGGTAGTCGCGCTCCAACTGCTCGACGATACAGAGCAGTTCGGACACGTCGGGCTCGTCCCCGATCCCGCAGCCCGCGGCCTGCGCACGCCCGTGGGCGTCGGTGGGCCCAGCAGGGGCACCTGCTGCGTCGGCCCCGCCGCCGGAGCGCCAGGCACGGTCGGGCGTCGCATCCGCACCGTCGCCGGCGCCGTGCGCCTCTGCCCGGCCGGCCGTGGCTCCGAGTGCGCCGGAACGGCCCGTTCGCGCGCCCTCCGCGCCGTCGTCGGGCACGCCGCCCACCGACGGGGCGTCACCGCCCCGCTCCGCCGCCCGCGCCTCCTCCCTCGCCGTGGTCAACGACTCCCGTACCACCGCCAGTTCACGTTCCGCCTCCGCCCTGGCCGCGTCCGCCCGCGTGTAACTCTCGTAAGCCGACTCCTCGGCCCTGCGGTCCACATGGCCGTCCCCCGCGCGGGCCGGCGCTGGGTGGTCCGCCGAGCCGCAGACCGCGCAGGGTTCGCCCCGGACCAGTCCCGTCGCCAGTTCCGCCGCGATGCCGCGCAGGCGGCGTTCCTTGAGGTCGAGCCAGCTCTCGCGGGCCGTTCCCGCGCGTTCGCGGGCCGTGCGCAGCTGGTCCTCCAGCTGCTCGGTGCGGGCAGCGAGCCGGTCCCGTTCGCGGGCCGCGCGGAGTCGGCGGCGGGCCGGGTCGAGGCGGCCCGCAAGGTGTTCGGCGCGGGTTGCGGCGTCCTGGGCGGCCGCGATGCGGTCCTGGTGGGTGCGCCGGACGGTCTCCCAGCCGGCAAGCCAGCCCGCCGCGTCGGCGAGGATGTCGTCGTCGGCCCGGGCCTGGCGGTCGAGGTCCGCGCGCTCGCGGGTGATCTCCGCGCTGCGTCGCTCCGCCCGCCGCGCGGCCTCGAGACCGCCCAGGTCCTGGCGCAGCTTGCGTTCGAGCGCCGCCAGTTGTTCCGCCCCGGCCTCCGCGAGCTCCGGCGGGAGTCCGCCCCGTGCCCGCTCGCGGTCCGCGCTCGCGCGCCGGTGCTCGCGCTCGGCGTCATCGCGCAGCCGCAGCGCGGGCTCGACGAGCTCCGCCTTGCGGGCCCTTTCCAGCCTGGTCTGCAGTTGCTCCCACTCTGGCCGCCGCGCCTGAAGCGCCTCGCTCCGATGCCGAGCGTCCGCATATCTCTCCTGGAGCCGGGCGAGTTCACGCTCGGCTTCCAGGCCGCGCCGTGCGGCTGCCTGCCGGCTTTCCGCCGCGGCCAGCGCGCATTCGGCGATGTCCAGCTTCTCCCGGGCGCCCGCGCGGGCGACGGCCGCCCACTGCAGTACGGCCGCGGCAAGTCCTGGATCGCCCGGCTGCTGCCGCGGCAGCGGCCAGTCCCCCGCCGCCGTGCCCGCGGCCTGTTCCATCCGGTGGGCGACCGCGAGCAGCCGCTCGTCACCGGCGCGTACCTGCTGCTCGGCGGCGCGGCGCTGTTCGGCGAGGCGCTCCTCGACCGCGGCGAAGCGGCGGGTGTCGAAGAGCCGCCCGAGCAGCTTGCCGCGCGCCTCCGCGTCGGCCCGCAGGAAGCGTGCGAAGTCGCCCTGCGGCAACAGCACCACCTGGCAGAACTGGTCGCGGCTCATCCCGACGAGCCGGCTGATCTCCTCGCCGATCTCCTGGTGGGAGCGGCTCAGCGCCTGCCACTGGCCGGCCTCGAAGTCGTACTCGCGCAGCCAGCTCTGGGCCCGCTCGGTGGTGAAGCCCTTGCCGTTCTTCTTGGGGCGCGGCTGGGCGGGCCGCCGCCGGATCTCCAACCGCCGCCCTCCCATGGTCAGTTCGAGGCAGACCTCGGTGGAGGTGCCGACCGGGGCATGGTCGCTGCGCAGGGACGCCCCGGCGCTCTGACGCGCGCCCGGCACCGCTCCGTACAGCGCGAAGCAGACCGCGTCGAGGACGGACGTCTTGCCCGCGCCGGTCGGGCCGTGGAGCAGGAAGATCCCGGCGGCGGACAGCGCGTCGAAGTCGATGTCCTGGCCGGCTCCGAACGGGCCGAAGGCGGTGAGCTCAAGTCTGTGCAGCCTCACCCGGCCACCTCGCGCACGCCCTCGTCCACCCGTACGTCGTCGAAGGCGCCGCGCAGCACGGTGCGCTCCAGATCGTCGGGCCCGCTGCCGCCGCGCACATGGGCCACGAAGTCCTCCGCGATCTGGTGGTCGTCACGCCCCTTCAGCCGCTGTGCGTACGAGGCGACAGAGTCGTCGCCGGTCCGCTCGGGCTCGAAGACGAGGCTGAGGGTGTGCGGGAACCGCTCGGTGAGCCGCGCCATCGGCTCGGCCGGGCGCGCCGGGTCGGTAAGGGTCGCCTCGACGAACGACTGCTCATGCGGGGCCAGTTCCGGGTCGTCGAGCAGTTCCTGCAGTGCGCCGCGCAGCCGGGCGAGCGGTCGCGGCACGGGACATTCGATGCGCTCGGCCTCGATCTCGCCCCGCGCACCGAGGTCGATGAGCCACATGGTCTTGCGGTGCCGCGCCTCGGAGAAGGAGTAGGCGAGCGGCGATCCGGAGTAGCGCACACGGTCGGCGATGGTCTGGCAGCCGTGCAGATGTCCGAGCGCGACATAGTCCACACCGTGGAAGACTCCGGCGGGCACGGCGGACACGCCTCCGACGGTGATGTCCCGTTCGCTGTCGCTCTCTTTGCCGCCCGCCACGAAGGCATGGGCGAGGACGACGGACCGGGTGCCCGCCGTGCGCGTCGAGAGGTCTGCCCGTACGCGCGCCATCGCCGCGCCGATGACGGCCTCGTGCCGTGCCTTGTCCGTCCTGAACTCGTCCTTCACCAGGGCGGGTTCGAGATACGGCAGTCCGTAACAGGCCACATCGCCGTGCGCGTCACTCAGCAGCACGGGCGTGTCGCACCCGGTCGGATCGGTGCGCAGATGTATCCCGGCGCGCTCGATCAGCCCGGCCCCGACGCCGAGCCGGCGCGCCGAGTCGTGGTTCCCGGAGATCATCACGGTCGGCACGCCGGCGGCGGCGAGCCGGTGCAGCGCCTCGTCGAACAGCTGCACGGCCGCGAGCGACGGCACTGCCCTGTCGTACACATCCCCTGCGACCAGCACCGCGTCCACGTCGCGCTCACTCACCGTCGCCACCAGGTGGTCGAGGAACGCCGCCTGGGCGTCGAGCATGCTCACCCGGTGGAACGACCGCCCCAGGTGCCAGTCCGACGTATGCAGGAATCTCATGATCCCCGAGAGTATCGGTGGGGTCGGACATCACGGGCGGTTTCAGGCGTCTCCATAAGCTTCACCGCCGAGCTCGAGTCCCGCGGTCCCCGCTGTGGCATCGGCGAGCCAGCCGCGGAAGGATTCGACGTCGGCGTCCGGCAGCCCGATCTCGATGGAGACCGCCTCCGCGTACCGCACCTCGCGCACATCCCGTCCGGTCGCCCGCAGATCATTCTCCAGTTTGCCCGCCCGCTGGTGGTCGACCGTGACGGTGGCGAGCCGGAAGCGCTGCCGGGTGAGGGTGCCGAGCGCGTCCAGGGCTTCGCCGACCACTCCGCCGTACGCCCTGATCAGGCCGCCCGCACCGAGTTTCACACCGCCGTAGTACCGGGTGACGACGGCTACGGCATAACGGACTTCGCGCCGCAACAGCATCTGCAGCATGGGCACGCCCGCCGTGCCGCCCGGTTCGCCGTCGTCGCTCGCCTTCTGCACGGCGGCGTCGGCTCCGATGACGTATGCGAAGCAGTTGTGCGTGGCGGTCGGGTGCTCCTTGCGGATGCGTGCGACGAAGGCCTGCGCCTCCTCCTCGGTCGCGGCGGGCGCGAGCGCGCAGATGAAACGCGATCGGTTGATCTCGGTCTCGTGCACGCCCTCGCGGGCGACCGTCCGGTACTGCTCCTGCATCCGGCCACCCTATGCGCCGCCCGGAGGGGAATGCTCAGCGCGGGCCCCCGGTTGTCCGGAGCATGCACGCAGACTCAGAGACGATCCGCAGGATTCTGACCTCGACGGGCGGGACCTGGGCGGTGGTCGGCCTGTCCAACAACGAGGCGCGGGCGGCGTACCGCGTCGCCGGCGTCCTCCAGCGCTTCGGCAAGCGCATCGTCCCGGTGCACCCCAAGGCCGAGACGGTCCACGGCGAGCAGGGCTACGCGACGCTCGCGGACATCCCCTTCAAGGTCGACGTGGTCGATGTCTTCGTCAACTCCGATCTGGCCGGACCGGTCGCGGACGAAGCCACTGCGATCGGGGCAAAGGCGGTCTGGTTCCAGCTGGGGGTGGTCGACGAGGAAGCGTACGAGCGCACCCGCGCGGCCGGTCTCGCCATGGTGATGGACCGCTGCCCGGCGATCGAGATCCCGCGGCTGGGCTGAGCGGGCCGCGCGGCCAGGATCCCGAGGCGGGCCGGCGGATCCCGCCGGTGGGCCGGGCCTCAGATCCCGAGGCCGTCGATGACCACCGCGCCCGGCAGCCCAGCGAAGGCCTTCCCGGGCACGATCAGCTTTCCGCGTCGGCGGCCGCTGCCGATGAGTACCCACTCCGTGTCGACGACGGCGGCGTCCACCAGCAGCGGCCAGCCGGCGGGCAGCCCGATCGGCGTGATGCCGCCGTACTCCATGCCGGTCTCGCCGGTAGCGGTGTCCATGGACGCGAACGATGCCTTGCGGGCGCCCAGTTGCTTGCGGACGATGCCGTTGACGTCGACGCGAGTACTGGACAGGACGACGCAGGCAGCAAGCGAGGTCTCGCCGCCGCGCTTGCCCGCCACGACCACGCAGTTCGCCGACTCGTCGAGCAGTTCCTGCCCGTAGTGCTCGACGAAGAGGGCGGTGTCGGCGATCTCCGGGTCGGTGTCGACGTAGATCAGCTGCTCGGCGGGTACGTCGCCGTGCCAGGCGCGCACGGCGTCGGCAACCGGCCGGGTGAGGAGGTCGAGGCAGTCGGGGGCGGGTCTGGCGTCGTCGAAGTTTCCGATGGGAGCGCGCATACGCATCACGCTAACAGCGGCTGCCCCGTGTGCGGTCGGCCGTCTCAGCGCACGGGCGGGATGGAGACGGCCATCGTCATCTCGACCGTCTCGTCACCGTCGTTACGGTAGGCGTGCGGGACATTCGCCTCGAAGGTGGCGGAGGTCCCGGCCGGTACGGCGTGCGGTTCGCCGTCGACGACGAGGGTGAGTTCGCCCGCGGTGACATGGAGCAGCTCGATCGTGCCGTCGGGGTGCGGGTCGGACTCGCTGCGGTCGCCGGGCATCAGCTGCCATGCCCACAGTTCGAGTGGTCCGCGGCGCTCGGTGCCGACGAGCAGGGTGGTAAAGCTGCCGGTCGAGGTGGACCACATGCGTACGGCCTGCTCCGGGGGTACGAGTCGGACCTGCGTGCCCTGCTCGTAGTCGAGGAGCGTGGTGATGCTGACGCCGAGTGCGTCGGCGAGCTTCACCGTGGTCCCGACGCTCGGATTCGTACGCGCCTGCTCGATCTGGATGATCATGCCGCGGCTGACCCCCGCGCGGGCGGCGAGGGCGTCGAGCGTGAACCCCCGCTCGCCGCGCCAGCGCTTGAGATTGCGGGCGAGCGACTGCGTGAGCTGGTCGAGGTCCGACACGTTCCGTCCAATATTATGGATGACAGAGTTCAATGAACTGCACTACGGTGTGGTGCACTCAAACGTTCACTGCACTGTACTGCGAGGCCTGCCATGACCGCACTGTTCGCCCTGGCCACGAGCTTGCTGTGGGGCCTGGCCGACTTCGGCGGCGGGCTGCTGACACGGCGTGCGCCGGCCCTCACGGTGGTCGTCGCCTCGCAGTCGATCGCGGTGGTCGTCCTCGGCGCGATCGTCGTGGCCACCGGCGGCCTGTACGAGGCGGGAGGGCAGCTCTGGTACGCCGTCGCGGCGGGCGCCGTCGGCCCCGTGGCGATGCTCTCCTTCTACAAGGCGCTCGCCCTCGGGCCGATGGGCGTGGTCTCTCCGCTGGGATCGCTGGGTGTGGCCGTGCCCGTCGGCGTCGGCCTGATGATCGGCGAGCGGCCCGGGCTGCTCCAGTTCGCAGGTATCGCCGTGGCCGTGACCGGCATCGTCCTGGCGGGTGGACCCGAACTGCGCGGTGCGCCGGTGCAGCGGCAGGCGATCGGGCTGACCCTGGTCGCGGCCTTCGGCTTCGGCGCGGTGATGGCCCTGATCGCCGAGGCCTCGACCACCGTCACCGGGCTTTTCCTCGCGCTCTTCGTACAGCGCGTCACCAATGTCGCGGTCGGCGGCGCGGCGCTGTACGCGTCGGTGAAGCGCGGCGCGCGGGCACTGCCGGAGGACGGCGGGATGCGGGTCATCTGGTCCTCGCTCCCGGCCCTCGCCTTTGTCGGCCTCGCCGATGTCGCGGCGAACGGCACCTACTCCATCGCCGCGCAGAACGGGCCCGTCACCGTCGCCGCCGTACTCGCGAACCTCTACCCGGTGGTGACGGTGCTCGCGGCGCTGGTGCTCCTCAAGGAGCGGCTGCGCGTGGTACAGGCGACCGGCGCGGGGCTGGCACTGGTGGGCACCGTACTGCTGGCGGGCGGCTGAGCGGCCCGGTTCAACTCTCCTCCAACTCCGCGAGCGCCAGCAGCTGTTCGGGCGTGACGCCGTCCGGAATCGGCACGGGAGCGGGCGTACGCAGCGGGGGCTGCCAGCCGCGGGCCGGATCCCAGCTCCGTACGACCCGGGCCGGGGCACCGGCAACCACCGAGTGGTCGGGGACCTCTCCCCGTACGACCGCGCCCGCGGCGACCACCACATTGCGGCCGAGCCGCGCGCCGGGCAGGACCACCGCGCCGGTGCCCAGCCAGCAGCCGGGGCCGATCTCCACTCGTTCGGCGCGCGGCCACTGCTTGCCGACCGGCTGGTGGGGGTCGTCGTAACTGTGGTTGGTCGACGTGATGTAGACGTACGGACCGCAGTACGTGTCCGAGCCGATGGTCACCCTGGTGTCGGCGATGACATGGCTGCCGCGGCCGAGGACGACGCCGTCACCCAGCGTCAGGATCGGGTCGGATCCCAGGTCCAGGCCGGGCATCATCCCCGCGGTGAGCGTGACCTGCTCGCCGATGATGCAGTGGTCCCCGAGTTCGATCCACGCCTCGCCGAAGACGGTGCCCTGCGGGAAGGCGAGCCGCGTGCCGGCGCCGAGCCGGCGGAAACCCAGCCGTCCCGGGTGCTCGGCGGTGACGGCGCCCGCCTCCTGCACCCAGCGCCAGCCGCTGTGGACGGCGCGTGCGAGTACGCGCCGCCGCCAGGCGGCGAGCGATGAGAACGTGTTTCTGTTCTTCGGCACCCGCACACGGTAGTCGGCCGGACCTCGCCTGATCGCAGCGGTGCGCTATGTTCGCCCCACCAAGCCGATGCCGCTTACCACGGGCGGGCCGTCGGGGACGGCGCGTTCGAGCCCAAGTCCTCCGTTCTGCGGGCAGTCGAAGCACTCCGGTCGCACCGGCGGCCGCCGCCACATCCGTACTTCGGTCTCCCCAATTGCGCGACTACGCGGCGACCGTGAACGGAGAGCTGCCGCTCGGGCATCCACCTGGGCAGAAGGAGCCGACGTGATCGCATCAGAGGAGTCACCACCCTCCGTCTTCAGGCCGTGTGCCGCATGGCGGAATCCCGGGTCTGGCCCAGTGTGCGATGTCGGCGACACCAGAAGCGGTGCGCATGCTGCGACATTTCGCCCGCGCCGTGGCGCACCGCTGGCGGCTGCCCGACGACTTCCACGAAGCGCTGTCGGTGATCGTCACCGAGCTGGTCAGCAATGCGGTGCTGCACAGCGGCAGCCCGTGGGTCGCGGTGGCCATCAAGGTCCGCGGAAACACCCTGACGACCCAGGTCAGGGACGGCGGGCGATGGAAGCACCGCCCGGTGCGGCGTCAGGAACCACTGGACGCGCATGCCGACGGCGGTCACGGGCTGAGGCTGGTGGAGTCATTCGCGGCGCGGACCAGCACACGCACTCTGGAGGCCGGCAGCGTGGTGGTGGCGGAGATCGTCATGCCCGCCCACTACGGCGGGCCTTCGACCCAGCCGCGACGGAGCCCCAAGGTCAGGGTCAGGTCCGCGGCGCTCAGTCCGTCTCGGACGCCTCGCGGTGGCTCTTGGCCAGCACCAGATACGTCGCGGCGTTGAGCTTGATCCCCTCGCGCTCCTCCTCGGTCAGCTCGCGCTTGACCTTGGCGGGCACACCCGCGACCAGGGAGCCGGGCGGGACGCGCATCCCCTGGGGTACGAGCGCCTGCGCCGCGATCAGCGAACCGGCGCCTACGTGTGCGCCGTTGAGAACGGTCGCACCCATGCCGACCAGTACGTCGTCCTCGATGGTGCACCCGTGCAGTACGGCGTTGTGGCCGACCGATACTCGCTCGCCCACGGTGACCGGGAAGCCCGGGTCGGCATGCACCGTGGAGTTGTCCTGGATGTTGCTGTCGGCGCCGAGGACGATGGGACCGCCGTCCGCGCGCAGCACGGTGTGGTACCAGACGCTGGAGCCCGCGGCCATGGTGACCTCACCGATCACGACGGACGTGAGAGCGGTAAAGGCGTCCGGCGCGATGCTCGGCTCCTTGCCGTCGACCCCCGCGATGAGCGCCTGTCCTGCCATCGCCTTCTCCTCGTTCCTGGGCTGGTTCGTCTCGGTCCCGCTCCTCGGCCGGTTCATCTCGGGACGCTCAGTCGGCGGCGGGCACGGGCTCCGGCTCGGCCACCGCCGGGCGTGCCTCCGCCTGCGCGGCCGCCTTCTTGGCGCGGCTTTTGAGCACCAGCATCGAGGTGAGCCCGATCAGCACGGCCAGGACCAGACCCAGCCAGGAGAACCGCTTGAGCCAGGCCTCGGCGACCACGCCGACGGAGTAGATGACGGCGGTCGTGCCGCCGGCCCAGAGGATCCCGCCCAAGACATTGGCGATGAGGAACTTCCAGTACGGCATCCGCAGAACGCCGGCGAGCGGCCCGGCGAAGATGCGCAGCAGGGCGACGAAGCGGCCGAAGAAGACGGCCCACATGCCCCACTTCTCGAACGACCGCTCCGCCATGGCGATCTGCGCGTCGCCGAAATGCTTGGGGAACTTCCCGCCGAGCCAGGTCAGCAGTGGGCGTCCGCCCCTGCGGCCGATGGCGTACCCGATCGAGTCGCCGATGATCGCGCCGGCGGTCGCGCAGGCGCCGAGGATGTACGGATTGATGTCCCCGTGCTGCGAGGCCAGCAGCGCCGAGCTGACGAGGACGATCTCGCCCGGCAGCGGGATGCCGAGGCTCTCGAGCCCGATGACCACGCCCACCAGGACGTAGATGCTGACCGCAGGGACGGTCTGGAGCCACTCCTGGACGTGCAACGCCGGTCCCTCCCGATTTCACTGAGCCTGTGGTGCCCGGCGTGCGCCCCCGTCGGCGCACGCCGGGCAGCCTACCTGGTCAGCGATGTACCGGCGCCGAGAGCCTCAGGCGCCCGGGCGCAGTGTCCACACGATGGTCATCTCGCCGGTCACCGCGCCGTCCGCGCGCTGAATGGCGATCTCCACCGGGAACTCCGGGCGCTCGCCCGCATCCAGTTCCGCGACGACGTCCGCGATGGGACGGCCGAGGGTGGCGGTCGCCGTGACGACGCCCATCGCCAGCTTCTTGTAGCCGATCTCCGCCTTGACGGCGAGCGGCACGGCGCGGGTCATCTGGTCACCGAAGGCAGCGATGACGATCGCGCCGCTCGCGGACTCGGCAAGCGTGAACATCGCCCCGGCGTGCGGTCCGCCGACGTGGTTGTGGAAGTCGGGCTGGTCCGGCAGGCGGACGACAGCACGCTCGGCGGTGGTCTCCACGAACTCCAGGTTGAGGGTCCGGGCCATGGGGACGGTGGCGGCGAGCATCTCGCCGACGGACATCTGATCAGCGCTCATGGACGGGATGTTACCCACGAGTAGCGCCGTTGGCCATCCCCGGTCGGGGGCAGCCGTAGCACCCGTCACGCCGCACCTCTATCGTTACTCGCCATGTGGCCAGGACAGCAGCCGCCCGGGGGCGAGCAGAACCCGCAGGACCAGAACCCGTACCAGCAGCCGGGGTACCAACAGCCGAATCCGTACCAGCAGCCCGGCTACCAGCAGCCGGGGTACCAGCAGCAGCCCAACCCGTACCAGCAGCCGACTGTGCCGCAGTACGGCGTGCCCGGGCAGCCGCCCGGTGGGCCCCAGCCGCCGCAGGACAACAAGAAGAAGACGACCATCGTCGCGATAGTCGCGGCCACGGCGGTCGTCGCGGCTGCGGTGGTCACCGGCGTCATCGTGCTGAAGGACAACAACAAGGGCACCGCGGACGAGGGCGGCAAGGTCAGCTCCTCGAAGACGCCCGCGACGGACAAACCCAGCCAGGCTCCCGCGTCGCCGACCGAGAACCCGCGCGGCGGCGAGGAAGCCAAGCCGACCATCGCGGGCTGGAAGGTCGTCAGCAACCCGAACCACGGCACGCAGTTCGACGTCCCGCCCACCTGGGAAGTGGCCGGTTCGAGCATCAGCACCTTCTTCGAGGACGAGAAGAAGGGTGACGGCTCGCCGGTCGCCGTCATGTCGGCCCCGGCCTACTACAAGTCCAAGTGGTGCACGTTCGACACCGACAAGGACGGCACGCTCGAGACGTGGGGCCAGAGCACGGCCGGCACCAAGGGCGGCAAGGGCGCCACCGACAGTGCCACGGCCGCCTACAACGAGGCCGGCAACTGGGTGTGGGCAGGCTACGCGCAGACCGAGCCCAAGGGCACGGTCAAGATCACCAAGGCCAAGCCGTACACCACCAAGTCCGGCCTCAGCGGAAGTGTCGCGACGGCCACCGCGCTCGGTGTCAAGAAGGACAACAAGTGCGAGACCGACGGCAAGTCGATCGCGTTCTCCTTCAAGGACGCCACGGGTGAGTTCAGGAGCTGGGTCCTGTACGCCAACACCGGCGTCAAGGACGAGGTCCCGGACACGACCATCCAGCAGATCCTCAGCACAGTGCGGCTGGCGGGCACGCCCGCCGGCTAATCCGTTTGGCATGGCGGTCCGGCAGCGGGGATAGTCCCGAGGTGACCACTCCCGCCGCCGAACTCCGCCGCCGTGCGCGCCGTCCCGAATGGGCCGGACGCAATTACACCCTGCTGACCGCCGCCGCGATCGTCACCAGCCTGGGCACCCATGGTGCGCTGATCGCGGCGGCGTTCGCGGTTCTGCAGTCCGGCGGGGACGGCGGCGACGTGGGCCTGGTCGCGGCGGCCCGCACCCTCCCCCTCGTGCTCTTTCTGCTGATCGGCGGCGCGATCGCCGACCGGGTGCCGCGGCACCGCGTGATGGTCGCCGCCAACGCGCTCAACTGCGTCTCGCAGGCGGTCTTCGCCGTGCTCGTCCTGGCCGGCGATCCGCAACTGTGGCAGATGATGCTGCTGACGGCTGGATGACGTCGGCGCGGGCAGGTGCCGGACTCCTCCGGACCTGACCGGACACGGCGCGCGGGGTCGGGATCGTTTCCCGGTGA
>NZ_JBSFMS010000133.1:0-20083 GCF_053599675.1 Streptomyces sp. NPDC000880
CACGCCGTGATCCGCCTCGACGGACCGGACGGGCCCGACTCCCCGCCGCCCTCCTGGGCCACGGTCGCCGTGCTCACCGACTCGATCCGCGCCGCTGTCGCCCACTCGTACACCACCATCACGGTGCCTGCCGCCGGGGACCAGCCGTGCCGGCCTTTTCGCTGGGGTAGTCAGCTCGACATCCGGCCCGTCCGCGCCTTTGACGACGGCAACGACATCACCGAGCAGGCGGTCGCCTCCTACGTCGCCAAGTACGCCACCAAAGCGGCCGAATCGACCGGCAGCCTTGACCGCCGGATCGGGAACCGGGAAGTCCTCGACCTGCTCGACGTACCCGACCACCCCCGGCGGCTCATCAAGGCCTGCCTCGACCTCGCGCCGCTCTATCCGGACCGCAAGCTCGCGGCCTGGGCCCACATGCTCGGCTTCCGCGGCCACTTCTCAACCAAATCCCGCCGCTACTCCACCACCCTCGGCGCGCTGCGCCAGATCCGCGCCGACTACCGCGCCGCCCAGGAACAAGAGGCCGTGGACGACCCCGACACCGTGCTCGTCCTCGCCTCCTGGCAGTACGCCGGGCACGGCCACACCCCCGGCGAATCCGCCCTCGCCGCCACCATCGCCCGCGACATCCAGCTCAACCGCGAAACCGCCCGCGAAGCCCTCGCCGCGCTGCCCGACGAGAAGGAGTGGTGATCATGCGCGCTCTGCCCGACCGGTACCTGACACCGATCGACGTCGCCGATCTCCTCGGCGTGCCCATCGAAACCGTCTACCAATGGCGCCGCAAGCGCACTGGTCCTCGGGGCTTCCGCGTCGGCCGCCACCTGCGCTACGACCCCGCCGATGTACGCGCCTGGGTCGAGTCCCTCATGGAAGGGGCTGCCGCCTGATGGCCGGGCACATCCAAGACCGCTGGTACAGGACCGAGACCGGCGCGGACGGCAAGACGCGCAAGATCAAGAGCGACCGCTATGGCACCGGCCTGCGCTACCGCGCCCGCTACGTCGGTCCGGACGGCACGGAGAAGTCCAAGAGCTTCCCCGACCGACAGAAGCGGCTCGCTGACCAGTGGCTCGCGCACATCGAGGCCGACATGTCGCGCGGCCAGTACATCGACCCCAGGGCGAGCCGCACCACGTTCCAGCAGTACGCCGAGAAGTGGCTCAGCCATCACGGGGCGGACCCGAACACTGGCTTCTCCATGGAGTCACAGCTCAGGCTCCACGCCTTCCCGTACATCGGATCCCGCCCTCTCGGATCCTTCCAGCCTGCGCACATTCGCGACTGGGTGGGGCAGCTCGAAGCGGCCGGCGTGGTCGGCTCGTACGCGAGGGTCATCTACTCAAACGTCCGGAGCGTGCTTAACGCTGCCGTGGATGACACCTTGCTCGCCAAGAATCCGTGTGCAGCGCGGTCCGTCAAGGCACCGACGGTCGACACCAAGCGGGTCGTTCCTTGGACGGCTGATCGTGTCTTCGCCGTACAGGCCGCGCTGCCTGAGCGCTACCAGGCACTGGTCGACCTCGGCGCCGGTTGCGGGCTCCGGCAGGGCGAGATTCTGGGGCTCGCTGTGGACGCGATCGACTTCGAGAACGACACGGTGCACGTCGTCCGGCAACTCAAGCTGAGCCGCAGCAAGCCCGTCTTTGCCCCGCCCAAGGGCGGCAAGCTCCGGGACGTCCCCTTGCCTGCCCCAGTCGGCGACGCGCTGCGCGCCCATATGAAGCGGTTCCCGCCCGTCGGCATCACGCTGCCGTGGAAGACAGCCCGCGGCCCCATGGCGACGCATGAGCTGCTCTTCACCGCACCCATGGGCAACCACGTCTGGCGGAACCAGTTCAACAGCGACCAGTGGAAGCCTGCGCTCGCCGCCGCTGAAGTCATCCCGCAGCGCCAAGAGGGGACAAGGAGCCACGCCTCCGCACGCGAACATGGCATGCATGCCCTGCGGCACTTCTACGCGTCAGTGCTGCTCGACGCTGGCGAGAACATCAAAGCTCTGGCCGAGTACCTGGGACACGCTGACCCCGGCCTGACGCTTCGCGTCTACGCCCACCTCATGCCGAGCAGCCGCGAACGAACACGATCTGCGATCGCGAGTCTTTATCCAGTCTCGCGCAATAAGGATGACCGTCACCCAAATGGGTGACGGTCCAATAATGGCGATGAATAATTGCCCCTGAATAATCACCGCAGACAATTAACATCCAGCAATATCCTTGCAGGGCAGATAGCTTCGACTCGAAAAAAGCAACACCGATCCAGCAAAGTGGATTCACCAAACGTGAACCCTCACCCCAGGTCAGAGGGTGGATGGCTCTGCGGAGTGGGGCAGTCGCCCCGTCAGACGACGAAGGCTGCGACCGATACCGCAACCCCTTGGGGGCCTGACAGGGGAACGGGCCACCAATGCTCAAGGCCATGAATCCGGCGCGATCGGGCGCGCGGATTACAGCACAACCCCACGACTTCCGCGACCTGTTTGCAGAAAGACCAAAAGCGCCCGATACTTTGGAATGCACCGAGACTAGGAGAGCCGCCCCGGCCAAGGGGGCGGCTCTCTTCTCCTCGGTGCGCTACATATTCCGGTTGCACAGAGCACCTAACACCCGTGGAGGTACCCCATGGTACGCACCCGCCTTGCTGTCTATCTCTCGATCCGCGAGATGCCGCTCGTCCTGGTCGGCTTCGTCATCGGTGCGGTCAGCGTCTGGGCTGGAGTCCCCGAGTGGGCGGCTGCTCTCGCGACGTCCGTCGTCGCCGTCGACGTGCGGCTGAGACTTGAGGGCGGACAGCACGAGTAGCTCACACGGCCCCGTCACGGCCCATAGACAACGAGAAGCCCTCCACCGGCGGGAAACCCGCAGGTGGAGGGCCTTCCAGCGGTTGAAGCTACTTCTTGCCCTGGTTCTTGACCGCCTCGATCGCCGCCGCCGCGGCGTCCGGGTCGAGGTAGGTGCCGCCAGGCTTGAGCGGGTTGAAGTCCCCGTCGAGCTCGTAGGCCAGCGGGATGCCGGTGGGAATGTTCAGGCCCGTGATGTCGGCGTCCGAGATGCCGTCGAGGTGCTTGACCAGTCCGCGCAGACTGTTGCCGTGGGCGGCGACCAGGACCGTGCGGCCGGTCAGCAGGTCCGGGACGATGCCGTCGTACCAGTACGGCAGCATCCGCTCGACAACGTCCTTGAGGCACTCGGTGCGCGGGCGCAGCTCGCTCGGGATCGTCGCGTAGCGCGGGTCGTCGCTCTGCGAGAACTCCGCGCCGTCCTCGAGGGGCGGCGGCGGGACGTCGTAGGAACGGCGCCACAGCATGAACTGCTCCTCGCCGAACTCGGCCAGGGTCTGTGCCTTGTCCTTGCCCTGCAGCGCGCCGTAGTGACGCTCGTTCAGCCGCCAGGAGCGGTGGACCGGGATCCAGTGGCGGTCCGCGGCCTCCAACGCCAGCTGCGCCGTGCGGATGGCGCGCTTCTGCAGCGAGGTGTGCAGTACGTCGGGGAGCAGGCCGACGTCCTTCAGCAGCTCACCGCCGCGGACTGCCTCCTTCTCGCCCTTCTCCGTCAGGTTGACGTCCACCCAGCCGGTGAACAGATTCTTCGCGTTCCATTCGCTCTCGCCGTGGCGGAGGAGGATCAGCTTGTACGGTGCGTCGGCCATGTGTCCGAGCCTAATAGACGCGGCCGGCGGTTGACGGCCGCGTCTATTGACTGGCGGCCGGGGCTCCGGCGTATGTAACTTGCGGATACCTGCCAAGCCACTTACACCCCGGGGGAATCCGTATGTCAGTCGCCGGTCTGAGGCGTGCCGCGAGAAAGAGCGTCTCGGGGCTCCCCCGTGAGTTCTGGTGGCTGTGGACGAGCACTCTGGTCAACCGACTTGGGGCTTTTGTCGCCACTTTCATGGTGCTCTATCTGACTGCGGACCGGGGCTACTCGGCCTCCTACGCGGGACTGGTGGTCGCCCTCCACGGGCTCGGCGGCGTCGTCTCCTCGCTCGGCGCGGGCGTGATGGCCGACCGGCTCGGGCGGCGGCCGACCCTCCTGATCGCGCAGAGTTCGACGGCCGCCTCGGTGGCCGTCCTCGGCTTCATGCAGCAGCCCCTCGCCATCGCGGCCGTCGCCTTTGTGGTGGGCATGGCGAGCAACGCCTCCCGGCCCGCCGTGCAGGCGATGATGGCCGACATCGTCAGGCCAGAGGACCGGGTGCGGGCCTTCTCGCTCAACTACTGGGCGATCAACCTGGGGTTCGCCGTCTCGTCGGTGGCCGCGGGCTTCATCGCCGAGTACAGCTATCTCACAGGCTTCCTTGGCGAGGCCGCGATGACGCTGATCTGCGCGGTCGTCGTCTTCGTCAAGCTCCCGGAGTCGCGGCCCGAGCAGGCGAAGGCGACGGCGGCGGGGCCCGCGGAGCCGGAGATCGGCATGGGGACCGTACTGCGCGACGGGCGGTTCATGAGCGTCGTCGGGCTTTCGTTCCTCATCGCGCTGATCTTTATGCAGGGGTATGTCGGAATGCCGCTGGCGATGGGCGCGGACGGCTTCTCCAGCTCGGACTTCGGCATGGCGATCGCCGTCAACGGCGTGCTGATCGTCGCCCTGCAGATCCCGGTCACCCGCTTCATCGAGCACCGCGATCCGCGCCGGCTGCTGATCATCTCCTCGCTGCTCGCTGGGTATGGCTTCGGGCTCACCGCCTTCGCCGGGTCGATCGCCGTGTACGCGCTGACCGTCTGTGTCTGGACGCTGGCCGAGATCGTCAATGCGCCCACCCAGACCGGACTTGTGGTGCGGCTGTCGCCGCTGCACGCCCGCGGCCGCTACCAGGGCATGTACACCATGTCCTGGTCGGTGGCGGCGCTGGTCGCCCCGCTGCTGGCCGGCTTTGTCATCGACCGGTTCGGCGCCCAGTGGCTGTGGGGCATGTGCGCGGTGCTGGGGACAGTCGCCGGGCTCGGGTACTGGCTGCTGATGCGCGGGCTGCCTGCGGACGACGAGGACGTGGCGGGCAAGGACATGGCGGCCGAGGACGAGCCGGTGCGGGACACGGTCACTCCGCCGGCTGCCGTTCAGTAGGCGCCGCCTCCTGCTGCACCCGCGTCCCCGGGTGCAGCAGCGAGCATACGAACGCCACCGCCAGCGCGCCCGCCATCCCGTAGGACACCCACTGGTTGGCCTCGGCGAAGTCCATCCGGTCGCTCGGATCGCTCAGGTGCGCAGCGCCCGCTGGGCCTCGTACAGATTGCGGGGGTGTACGGCGCCGGGTGCGCCGTACGCCTCCAGGCGGGAGTTGAGGCTCCCCTTGAAGTCCGGGACGTCGATCTGGTCGAACTCGCGGACCGTGGAGATGGCCACGGTCGCGCTGTACGGGGCGATCCCGTCGATCTTGATCAGTCCGGCGCGCTCATTGGTGACCGTCACATTCCAGTGGGTGAAGCGAGCGCCGTAGAGAGGGCCGGCGGAGGCGTCGCCGCCGTGGCGGCCGTTGTTGTTCACGGTGATCTCGGTGCGGACGTTCGCGAACGGCATCCCTCGGTGGGTGTCGAAGGTCCCCATCTCCATCCGGCCGTGCGACCAGACGTTGTAGCTGGACAGGCCTTCCGCATTGATGCCGTGGAGCTGTGTGTTCGCGGGCGCCGCGACGGTGCGCTGCGCGATGGTGAAGTCCTCGATGAGGTTGTCGTGCGAGCCCTCGCGGCAGAAGTACGGGTGGTGCGAGCCACGGCCCTCGACGCGGGTGCGGCGCAGTGTGCAGGCGGAGGCGGCGACAAGGCCGAAGCCGTTGTCGACGTGGCGCACGGTGATGTCGTCGGCCCAGCAGTCGTACGCGCACTGGAAGGTGACGCCGTTGTACCCCTTGTCGAGGAGGTGCTGGGACTGCGGGGTCTCGACGGCTTCGAGGGTGAGCGCTTCGACCCCGGAGCCGGTGAGCGGGGTGACGAGGGTGGTGATTCTCGGGTCCCATTCGGGTCGTACGTCGAGCGGCAGCGGCCGCTCGAAGGTGACCGTGTTCCGCTTGACGGCTGTGATGCGGACGGGCCATTCGTAGGGGACGTACGAGGTCAGCTTGGTCTTGTCGTCCCAGGCATACGCCTCGGGGCCCGCGCCGCCGCCCGCCATGTGCTCGAGCAGGGTGTGGTCGGCGTCGTCGGCGAGGCGGAGCATGACGAGCCGGCCGCAGTGGAGCTGGGAAGCGTCGGGGACGGTGACGGACCAGTCGCCGCGGCTCGCGGGCCGGACGGTGGCCAGGGTGCGCCACTCGTCGCGCTTGTTGCCGGTCCAGCCCTCGAAGGGCCAGGCCTTGGCCTTGATGGCGTCGGTGAGGCTGTTCCAACGAGCCTGCGGGCAGAGCCAGATGAGGCCGCCGGACCAGGACCAGGAGGACTTGTCGCCGCCGTAGCGGCTGCCGTACGGGCCGATGAGCTCGGTGAGATTCTTTGTGGCGTACAGCGTGGTGCGGGCGCTGCCGGCGCCGCGGACGACGACGTTGCTGTGGCCGATGCGGATGACGTCGTCGATGCGGTAGGTGCCGGCGGGTATGTGGACCGTGCCGCCGCCGCGTTCGCCGACAGCGGCGACGGCACGGTTGATCGCGGGGGCGGCGTCGGCGGAGCCGTCCGGTTTCGCCCCGTACGCAAGGACGTTGGCGACGACGGGCCGGCGGGGGAAGTTCTTGGCACCGCCTCGCTGTCCGGCCCGTCCCACGTACGGGATCTGGGGGTGGTTGTAGGGCGCGCGGCGGAACTCTTGCCACAGGGGGGAGGTGGCTTTCCTCTCACCGGCGACCGCGGTTTCGACGCCGGTGATGCCGCCCGCGACGCAGGCCGTCGCGACGGCTGTGGCACTGCCGAGCAGACTCCGTCTGCTGATGGCGTGTTGACCGATCTCCATGAGCCCGCCTTCCATGGATGTGAACTACGTTCAGGTGTGCGTCGGCGGCGAGCATGCCACGAGCCCGCGACGCACGGAAGGGGTCGCGCAGTAGGGAACCGTAAGGCGACCGGGGCCTGAATCCGCGTCAGTTGGCCGGGCGCTCAGTCAGATGTGTGAACGCGTCCAGGTTCCGCGTCGACTCGCCCCGCGACACCCGCCACGCGTACTCCTTGCGGATCGCGCTCGCGAAGCCCAGCTCCAGCAGTGTGTTGAAGGGGCCGTCCGCCGCCTCAAGGACCGTGCCCAGCAGGCGGTCCACTTCCTCCGGGGTGATCACGGACAGCGGGAGCCTGCCGACCAGGTAAATGTCGCCGAGCCGGTCGATCGCGTAACTCACCCCGTACAGGCGGAGGTTGCGCTCCAGCAGCCAGCGGTGGACCGCCGCGTCGTTCTCGTCCGGGTGGCGGATCACAAAGGCGTTGATGGACAGCGAGTGCTTGCCGACAAGCAGCGAGCAGGTCGTCGACAGCTTGCGGGTGCCGGGGAGTTTGACCACGTACGAGCCGGGTTCCGGGCTCTCCCAGTCGAGCTCTGCGTCCTTGAGGGTGCGCTCGATGACCTGCGCGGCCTGCTGTACCGCTGCCTGCTGTACGTCAGCCATGGTGCGAGCGTACCCGGCGGCGGTGTTCGTACATCGCCGCTGTGTAGACGTCCGCCGTCGCCGACGCCGCCGTGTCCCAGCCGAAGGACTCGGCGTGCCGGGCGGCCGCCGCGCCCATGCGGGCGGCGAGCGCCGGGTCGGCGAGGAGGCGCTGCAGGGCGGACGCATAGTCCGCCGGGTTGTGGCCCGGGACCAGGATGCCGGTCAGCTCGTCGCGTACCGCCACCGGAAGGCCTCCGACGGCGGCCGCCACCACGGGCGTGCCGGTCGCCTGCGCCTCTATCGCCACCAGGCCGAAGGATTCGCTGTACGAGGGCATGACCAGCGTGGACGCGGCCCGGAACCAGTCCGCGAGCCGGTCCTGGCGGACCGGCGGCTGGAAGTGGACGAGGTCCGCGATGCCGAGGCGGGCGGCCAGCTTCTGCAGGCCCTCCGGCTTGGCGAGGCCGCTGCCGCTGGGGCCGCCGACTATCGGCACGAAGAGCCGCGAGCGCAGCGAAGGGTCCCTCTCCACGAGCAGCGAGACCGCGCGGAGCAGGATGTCAGGGGCCTTCAGGGGCTGGATGCGGCCCGCGAAGAGGGGCACGAAGGCGTCCTGGGGCACACCGAGCCGGGCCCGCGCGGCGGCGCGCCCGTCAGCCGGCCGGAAGCGGTCCAGGTTCACGCCGGGGTGCACGACGGCGACCTTCGCCGGATCGGCGTCGTAGAAGCGGACGAGCTCGTCGGCCTCCTCCGCGGTGTTGGCGATCAGCCGGTCCGCGGCGCTGACGATCTGCGTCTCGCCGATGACGCGGGACGCCGGCTCGGGGGTGTCGCCCTCGGCGAGCGCGGCGTTCTTGACCTTGGCCATGGTGTGCATGGCGTGCACGAGCGGGACGCCCCACCGCTCGGCCCCCAGCCAGCCGACATGGCCGGAGAGCCAGTAGTGGGAGTGGACCAGGTCGTAGTGGCCGGGACGGTGGCCGGCCCACGCCTGCATCACGCCGTGCGTGAAGGCGCACAGCTGGGCGGGGAGCTCCTCCTTGGCGAGGCCTTCGTAGGGCCCGGCGTCGACATGGCGTACGAGTACGCCGGGAGCCAGCTCCACGACCGGCGGCAGCCCGCCGGCGGTCGCCCGCGTGAAGATCTCGACCTCGATGTTGATGGCGGCGAGGCGCTTGGCGAGTTCGACGATGTAGACGTTCATGCCACCCGCGTCGCCCGTCCCCGGCTGGTGCAGCGGGGAGGTGTGGACGCTGAGCATGGCGATCCGGCGCGGCTTGCGGTTGCCACCGGGGAACCTGATGCGTGGAGCCACCAGACCGCTGCCGAGGCGGGAGACGTACTGGCTCACGTCGAAGGTCCTCCTCGATCCGGGCACGGCAAACTGCGGAAGCAGCCCTCCACCCGCTGACAACAGCGGACTCATCCCTTCCATTTCCCGCGCCCCGCCGCTTTGCCAAATCATTACCTTCCGGCCGCCGTGTCGCGAACGCATACCCTCGCTTCCATGACCCGCCCCGTAGGCACCGCGACCCGCGGGACGACCAACCCCAACCGGCTGCGCCGCATGGACCGCTGGATCGCGGCCACCCACGGCCCCGCACTGCGCCGCGGCGAGGCGCCCGTCGCCGTCGATCTCGGCTACGGCGCCGCCCCCTGGACCGCCCTCGAACTGCTCCAGCGGCTGCGCACCGCCGACCCCCGCTGCGAGGTCGTCGGCATCGAGATCGACCCGGCGCGGGTTGCGGCAGCGAAGCCGCACGAGCGCGAGGGGCTCAGCTTCCGGCACGGCGGCTTCGAGGTCCCCCTGCCGGCGCGGCCGGCGTTGATCCGGGCCGCCAATGTGCTGCGGCAGTACGACGAGGGCGAGGTCGCCGCCGTCTGGGCGCGGCTCTGCGCGCGCCTCGCACCCGGCGGGCTGCTGGTCGAGGGCACCTGCGACGAGATCGGGCGGCGGCACGTCTGGGTGGCGCTTGGCCCACAGGGGCCGCGGACGGTCACCTTCGCGACCCGGCTCGGTTCGCTGGAACGACCGTCAGATCTGGCGGAACGCCTCCCCAAAGCACTGATCCACCGCAATGTGCCGGGCGAGCCGGTGCACGCCTTCCTGCGGGACTTCGACCGGGCGTGGGCGGCGGCGGCTCCGTACGCCTCGCTGGGCGCCCGGCAACGCTGGATCAAAGCCGTGACAGACCTGGCGGGCGACTGGCCGCTGACGGACGGCCGGCGGCGCTGGCGGCAGGGGGAAGTCACCGTGAACTGGGCCGCACTCGCACCCAATTCCGTCTGAACAGGCGCGAACGGGGGAACGCGGCGGGCGCGTTGTTCGTCACTGACGGGTGGGATTGATCGGCCGATCGGCAGCTATCTGCCGAGAGACCCTGTCACTTCTTCGGACGTCGTGGCACCATCGCGACGTCCACCGTACGTTACTGACGGTTAATCATATTCAGGTGTTCCGGCACTCGTACGGAGTTCCGGAAGCCGGAGGGGAAGCCGTGAACCGACGCCGCTGTGCCACTGCCGCGATCACTTTGGTCTGCGCACTGACCGTGCTGGCGTCACCCGGCCAGGCCTTCGCGGCTCCCGACCCGCCGCCGGCAACCGGCCAGGGCGCGCCGAAGAAGTCGCTGGAAGAGGTACGCCTCGAGCTCGACGCGCTCTACAGCAAGGCGTCGTCCGCGACCGACGCGTACAACCTCGCCGAGGAGCAGGCCGACAAGCAGTCGGCCGAGATCGTCAAGCTGGCGCAGGAGATCGTGAAGGGCCAGGCCCGTATCGACGCGCTGAAGAACCGCGCCGGCGCCGCCGCGCGCGCCCAGTACCGCAGTGGCGGGCTGCCGCCCGAGGCGCAGTTGATGCTCACCGACGACCCGCAGCTCTTCCTGGACGGGGCCGGCAGGATCCAGCAGGGCCAGAAGGCGACCAAGGACCTCCTGGGCGAACTGAGCAGGTCCCAGGCCGACTTGGCGTCGTACACCAAGGACGCGAGCGCCCACTGGCAGAAGCTGGAAGCCAACCGCGTCAAGCAGGCCAAGGCCAAGAAGGAGATCAACGACCGGATCGCCGCGGCCAAGAAGATCGAGGACCGGCTGGAGAAGGACGAGCGCGAGCGGCTGCTCCTTCTCCAGCAGCAGGCGCAGTACAACGCGCAGACGGCCTGGCTGAGCTCCGGCGTGCTCAAGGACGTCAACGGCAAGTCGAGCGCACAGGGCAAGAAGGCGATCCGGTTCGCGACGGCGCAGATCGGCAAGCCGTATGTGTGGGGCGCGGAGGGCCCGGGGTCGTACGACTGCTCGGGGCTTACGTCACAGGCATGGGCCGCCGCGGGGCACGGCATCCCGCGCACCTCGCAGGAGCAGTGGCGGCTGCTGCCCCGGATCGCCGTCAAGGACATGCGGCCGGGCGACTTGATCATCTACCACGCGGACGCCAGCCATGTGGGGATGTACATCGGCGACGGCGCGATCGTGCACGCCCCGCGACCAGGGCGGAATGTGACGATTACGGGCGCGGGCTCGATGGCGATTCTCGGGGTCGTACGTCCCGACAAGTGACGTAGACGACTCGAGTGACGTTCGTCATGGCCGCCTGCAGGTGATGTTCGTCATGGCCGCCTGCAGGGTCAAAGGGGCAAGTACCTCCCCATGCGCGGCATATGACAGTGACTCTTTGCGGTGCGCCGTGCCCTACGCCGTGCCCTACGCCATTCCGCTCCGCTGCCGGTGACGCTAGTGTCCTCGTCCTGGTGGGGCGTCGAACGTCGCTCCACCGCGCCCTCGGGGGGAGGGAAGGAAGACCAGTCACATGCCCGTACCCGTACCGCGACAGAGGAACGCCTCCGTCGCGGCCCCCGCCCATGGGAGCACCAATGGCGGCGATCTCACCCTCCTGGTGATCGAGGAGGACCCGGCGGGCACCTTCACCGTCCCCGAGCTGCTCGACGCGGCCGGGACCCGGGTGCGTATCCGCAGCGCCCGCAATCTCACCGAGGCGGAGCGGCTGCTCACGGACGACGTCCACTGCATCCTCGTCGACCTGGCGCTGACCGGCGCCGGCGAGGAGGAGCTCGCCCCGCTCAAGCACGTGCTGCGGCTCGCGCCGCGCCACGCAGTCCTCGCCCTGACCACATCGGGGGACGCCGAGCGCGCCGCGGAGGCGGTACGCGTGGGGGCCCAGGACCATCTGTTCCGCGACGAGCTCGACGAACGGCTGCTGAGCCGTGCCGTCCGCTACGCCGTCGAGCGCAAGCGCGCCGACGTGACCCAGGTCAAACTCGCCGAGTCCCGGCTGCGCGCCCAGGAGAACGCCCGCCTGGAGCGCGGGCTGCTGCCCACCCCCCTGCTCGAGGGCTCGAATCTGCGGTTCTCGGCGCGCTACCGGCCGGGCCGCTCGCGGGCGCTGCTCGGCGGCGACTTCTACGACACGGTCCGCACCCCGGACGGCACGGTTCACGCGATGATCGGCGACGTCTGCGGGCACGGCCCGGACGAGGCGGCGCTCGGCGTCGAGCTGCGCATCGCCTGGCGGGCCCTGACGTTCGCGGGCCTTTGCGGGGACGAGCTGCTCTCCACGCTCCAGCGGGTCCTGGAGCACGAGCGGGAGAACGAGGAGATCTTCGCGACGCTCTGCACGGTCGACATCGCGCCGGACGGCCGGCGGGCCGGCCTGTGCCTGGCGGGCCACCCCGCGCCGCTGATCGCCCGGCGCGGGCGGCCGGCGCAGCTGCTCCCGTACGACGACGGCGGCCCGGCGCTCGGCCTGCTGCCGCGGGCCCGCTGGCCGCGCCGCCAGGTGGAGCTGGGCGGCGCCTGGAGTCTGATGATGTACACCGACGGGCTGATCGAGGGCCGTCTGGGGCCGGGCTCGAAGCAGCGGCTCGGCCAGGACGGGATGGTCGAGATGATCAACCGGCAGCTGGCGGCGGGGCTGGACGGCGAGGCGCTGCTGGAGTCGGCGGTCGCGGAGGTGCGCGAGCTCAACGGCGGGGAGCTGACGGACGACGTGGCCGTGCTGCTGCTCAGCAGAAACGGTTCGCGGAGCTAGTTCTAGCGCGCCGGGCCTGGCTACCGGCCGCCGTTGTACGGACCGTACGGACCGTCGCTGCTGGAGCCGCCGCCCCGGCGGCCGCCGGAGACCTGCTTGAGGGCGGGCCGTACGTCCACGAAGAAGACGATCGTGGCGATCAGCCCGGCGATCGACAGGAACAGCACGGAGACGAACAGGTTCAACGCGACCGTGACGCCCAGGATGATCAGCCAGAAGGACTTCTTCTGCTTGTCGGCGGCGCGGTAGGCGTCCTCGCGGGCCAGGGCAGCCATGACCAGGGCGGTCACGGAGGACACGAGGAAGACCAGGTCGAGGATCAGCCAAAGACCGAAGTCGAATCCTGCACGCAACATGCTGAGCACCGCCTAAGAAGTGGTTTCGTAGCGCCTCGCGGCCAAGGTACCGGGAGAACGCGCCGGGCACCCCAAAAGGTGCCCGGCCCGTCCGCTCGGTACTGGCCTACCCAGCAGGCTCCTACCCAGCCCTGGCCTGCTTGGCACTGGCCTACTTGGCCGGCGGGGTGGACTTCTTCGCGACGGGCTTGCGCGGCGGAGTGGCCTTGCGGGCGGCCGGAGGAGCGGGCTTCTTGGTCTCGGTCTTCGGCTCCGCCTTCTCGGCCGCGGGCTCGACGGCGACGGCGATCTCGGCGATCTCGTCGGCCGCCTCGCCGCGCCACGCCCTCACGGTCTGCTCGCCGTGCTCGGCGACCTTCTCGTACGCCTCACGGGCCTTGACCGCGTACTCGGCGGCCACGCCGACGCTGCGCAGCGCCAGGTCCTGAGCGCTCTCGCCCAGCTTCTTCAGATCGGTGTCGAAGGTGTCGAGCACCTCGGTGACCTTGGCCTGCACGGTGGCCTGGGCCTCCCTGGCCTGGATGGTCACCTTCTCCTGGACGGCCTTGGGGTCGGTGTTGCGTACGGCGTCGATACGGCTCGGGGCCTCGGCCTTGAGCTGCTCGATCAGCGCGGGGACCTTCTTCGCCTGCTGAACGGCGAGGTCGGCGGTGCCGGCCGCGAAGTAGAGGGGGGTCGGGTCGGTGAGGGTCTTACGCAGGTCATCGGTGATGGCCATGACTGTGGTCCTCCCGGATCGCAAGTCGGTATTCAGGCTGAGGGGGGTTGGTCGGCATCACTGCCGTCGGCCGTGCGGGGGCCGTCATCGTCGGCATCCATTCCATGTGCATCCGTGCCGCTCACATCTATGCCGTTTTCCCTGCGGAAGGACTCGTAGATCTGCAGCAGCACTTGCTTCTGCCGCTCGTTGATCGAGGGGTCGGCGAGGATGACGGCGCGCGTCTCCAGCTCGTCCCGCTCCCGCTCGTCGAGAATCCCGGCCCGCACGTACAGCGTCTCGGCGGAGATCCGCAGGGCCTTGGCGACCTGCTGCAGCACTTCCGCGCTCGGCTTGCGCAGCCCGCGCTCGATCTGGCTCAGATACGGATTGGACACCCCGGCGGCGTCGGCGAGCTGCCGGAGCGAGAGCTGCGCGGTGCGCCGCTGCTCGCGCAGGTACTCGCCGAGATTGCCGACGTTGAGTGATGCCATGCCTTGATGGTGCACCAAGCGTGCTAACTATTGCAAGCACATGCTTGCAATAGTGTTCCAAGGCACAGCGCTACCGCTGTGACTCGTGACCTGTCTCGCTGAAGATGGGCCAGTCTCGGTCTATCTGAGTCATCTGGTCTTGCGTCCCGGTCGACCTGGGCCATCTACCGATCCGTCTCGCTCCTTTCTGAGCCACTGCCGTGCCCGGCTCCCTATGGTCGTCGTACGTGGTCAGCGCCGGGTGGGGGTGGCTGGTGGAACCTGAGGACTTCTCGCTGGAGTACGTCGACGGTCGTGGTGAGCTGTACAGCGGGCCGTTTGAGGCGATGTGGTCGACACGTTTCGAGGTCGCCGGGCAGGTACGGACGTTCCCGTCGTACCGGGGGCAGCGCAATTTTCCCGGCTGGTACTGGGCTGTTACCAGTGGCGAGTTGGTGGGCTTCGAGTCATGGGTGGAACTCGGTCATCTGATGCGGCTGGACTCCGAGCCGGACGTGGTGGCCGTCGCGTCACAGCCGTTCCGGCTCTCATGGCGGCCTGGTGACCACACCCGGCGGGTCAGTCATACGCCGGACTACTTCGTGCGCCGTCGGGACGGCACCGCCCTGGTGCTGGATGTGCGCCCTGATGACCGGATCGAGCCCGAGGATGCCGTGAAGTTCGCGGCCACGGCGGCGGCTTGCGCCGTGGTGGGCTGGGATTTCGAGCGGGTTGGTGTGCTCGATCCGGTGTTGGCGGCGAATCTGCGCTGGTTGTCGGGCTACCGGCATCCGCGGGTGCGGCGCGAGCCGGTGGCGGCGGGGTTGCGGGCGGTGTTCACCCGTCCCCGGGGGCTGCTGGCCGGGGCTCGTGCGGTGGGCGATCCGATTTCCGTGCTGCCGGTGCTCTTCCATCTGGTGTGGTGTCGGGAGCTGGTGGTGGATTTGGAGGCCGGCCTGTTGTCGGCGGCGACGACGGTTCGCCCGGCATCCGCAGTCGCGGGGGAGGCGAGTGGAGATGCCGACGCGTCCGAAGCTGCTGTCGCTGGGTGACCGGGTTCGTTATGACCCGGCAGTGACCGCATTCCCGTCGTCTACATCACCGCCCCGCCCAAGGGCTCTCCGCGCAAACTCGCCCTGGAGTTCGCCCGGTTCCTGGGCCTGCCTGTGATCAACCCGCGGCACAACACCATCGATGTCACCAGCGCCGTCTGCCAGGTGATGATCGAGGCCCGCACCGAGCTGGTCCTGGTTGACGAGATCCACCTGCTCAACCACGCGACCACCGCGGGGGAGGATCTCTCCGATCACCTGAAGTACTTCACCGAGCACCTGCCGGCGACCTTCGTCTATGCGGGCATCAACGTCGAGAAGTCCGGGCTGTTCACCGGGATCCGTGGCAAGCAGCTCGGAGGCCGCTGCATTCTGGTCCGCACCGGTGCCTTCCCCCGCAACACCGAGTGGCGGGCGCTGATCGCCTCGCTGGAGAGCACCCTTCGCCTGCACCGTCACAAGCCCGACACCCTGGCCGGTCTCTCGAAATACCTGCACCAGCGCCGGCGGCTTGATCGGGAGCCTCTCCCATCTGATCCGGGCCGCGGCGATCTCCGCCATCCTTGACGGCAGCGAGCGCATCACCAAGGCCGCCCTGCGGAACACCCGGATCGACCACAACAGCGAATCGGACTCCCCGCCCGACGCAGGCAGGGAAACCGGGTGAACAGGCCATTCGAGGCCGTCGTCTTCCGCCCACTGCCGCGTCCGCTCAAGCCCTTCCCGCAGGAGACCGAAGCCTCGTCCTGGCCCGCCTCGCCACGGCCAACGCGATGCCCGTCCAACGCCTTCAGCGGCCCTCCCACTGGCTGTACTCCCGTCTGGATCCGGTCGGTCGGCTCAGCGTCCTCAGCGGACAGCCCCGGACCTCGATCCGGTACGCGATCCCCCGCTGGGAGCGACAGGCGTGGAACATCCCGCAGGGTCCCTTTGCCGCAACTCCCCGATGGGCGTGCCGGCGCTGTGTCGCCCGCAGGACCGGCACCCCCGGTCAAGGCGTCATGGTCTGGATGTCGAAACACCACGACCAGGTCTGCATCCCGCATCGCCTCTGGATCGGCCGGGCCGTCGAAGCCCCCGCCAACCAGTTCGACCTTGCCGATCTACCGGAGATCGTCGCCGCTCAGAAGCGCCACCACCGGCTCCTTCGCCGCTACGGCCCCGACGTGATCAACGCGTGCTACGAACAGACCTCCCGCTTCTGGACCACCCTCCTCCAGCACGGCTACCGGATCAGCGACCTCACACAGCGGCTCGCCCGGCTCCAGCCCCGCGCGCCCCGCACCGTCCGTCCGTGGGATCCCAAGCGCTACGCGGCGATCTATCCCGAGATCGTTAAAGCCATGGTGTTCTACGCAGCTCCGCACTGGCGCCGCCTGGCACTCTCCGGCGCTGAAGAGGACTTCCGGGCCTTCCACGCCGAATTCATCCGGCGGCTCCCCAACGAGAGTTCCTCCGCACCACCGCCAAGCCGTGGTTCATCCATCAACTCCGCATAATCGCGGACACCATCGAGGCAGCGACGTCACCCAACGCTGACAACTCGGGGCTCAGTTGATACTCCCGTTCCACCCACAGATTTCGGCAGCGTTCAGGTTCTGGTAACCGGGACGAGGGTCAAGTACGTGATGCCAAGGATGTTGCGGTAGCCGTCAGCCCAGGACGACCGCTGGCGGTCGACTCGTTCGCGGGTCTCGGCGGCGAGTGGATGGTCCGGGTTCATGGCGAGCCAGAGTTCTGTGTCGTGGCGGTAGCCGGACTCGAACTCCTCCCACTCCTCACAGCTCGCCGACTCGATCCAGGCTGGCCGGAAGCCCGCCTCGACAGCGAGGTCGACGAGCGGTCCGAGCCGCAGGTGGTCTCCTGCGTGCGCCCCGGGCCACATAGCCGCGAGCTCCTCGTCCGTCGGGGCGCGATCCCAGAAGCCCTCGCCCAGGACGACACGTCCGCATGGGCGGACCAAGCGGCGCAGCTCGTGCAGTACGACGCTGGGATCGTACGGCTGCTCGGGGTCGCACAGCGCCTGACCAGCCCCCAGGCAGAGCACCGCGTCCACGGGCCCGCGTGCCGTGCCAAGGGCCGACTCCTCGCTGAATTCGACCCGTCCGGCCAGTCCGCGCCCCTTCGCAAGGTCCCTGCCCCTGGCCAGATCCTCGGCGTTGATGTCGAGGCCCACGCCTGTCGATCCCGGGACGGACTCCAGAACGCGGAGCAGCAGTTCGCCCCAGCCGCAGCCGATGTCGAGGATGGTGGAGGGCGAGACGGCGGCGAGCCGCGCGACGATGCGCCCGGCGCGGGCTTCGGAGAGCGGTCCGTGAAAGGTCAGACTGCCGAGACGCGGGGGAAGATCGGAAGCGGTTGCCATAGGGTGGAACATTAGTTCTCTCTGAGTGGCGTGCCGAGCGATTTAGATCCGGCTCGGCCGACCCGGACGACTGGCCCGCACCTGGTATGCCCGCCGCGGATTTACCCCGATCGGCCGCACCCACAGCTTCACCCGCTCGCAAGCCGGGAGCTGAACGCCGCCGTTCTCACCCCTTCAGACGGCCTCCTGCACAGGGCGCCGGGGGCATCCTGCCCACGGAGCTCAAGCCTCAGATTGAGTAAGACGTCGGCCCTCGCCTCGTCTCACTCAATCTGAACCACCGCAGGTCACAGCGTTGCGATGGCCCATCTTCATTGAGACGGGTCATCAAGACTTGGGCGGTCGTTCAGCTGCCCCGCCTCACCGAAGTTCGACGACCGCCTGTTCGTCTCATCGAAGTTCGATCACCGTCAGGGGATGTTGTCTTGTCTCGCAGAAGTCGGGGCAGTCTCAGGCGAGTCGAGGCATCTGCTCTGGATGTCTTGACCGTAACAACCGCGTTCCGCCCCTGTACTGCGAGCGTGGAACGGCCATGGAGCCCCGTGCCCCACAGAGGAGTGGTGTCACTCAAAGGGATGACCTCAACGGCGGGGAGATGATGACCTGATGCAGCACATCCTCAACACACCGGGACGGCTGACGGACAGGGGGCGGCGCTTCCTCGCTACGCGTGCCCGCACCGTTCCTTTCCCCGCGCAGGACAACCCGGACGACACCGAGGTCATCGCCCGGCTCGCGCCGTTTCCCGAGGTGGACACCACGATGACGCTCGCCAGGCTCCGGCAGGCCCAAGACCGCTACGGCGGGCTGGTCTATCCCACCTCGGCCTGGTCGTTCATGGAGGAGATTCGTTTCGAGCCGTGGCCGTACTACGAGGAAAGCGTGGACCACGGGCCGCTGGCGGAGTTCATCGACCACGAGGTGGCGCACCCGTACTCCGTGATGCTGCGGAGCGACGGCGCGGTGGTGTATCGCTTCGCCGTAGACGTGGCCGTGTTCGCGGACGCCGACGCCTTGATCGAGGCGGACGCACTGTACTGGGAGTGCGAGAGCTGGATCCCAGTGGTGGAGCCGAAGGTAGGGCAGTCCACTGCAGGGGTCAGGGAAGCGGCTTCACGGCTGTCTTTGATCCGAGAAGGTTCCGGGAACACGGAGTGGTGGTGGGAGTCCGACGGGTTTCGAGTACACCTGTGGCGGACGTTCGCGGAACTATTTCAGCAGGAGAGGCAGGCCGAGTGGGGGCTGTGGGCTAGGGACGAGGTAGGTCTGCGGGCAGCCCATCGGTTCCTCGCAGGAAACGATCTTCGGTGACTTCTGCCGGTCCCCCTCGTTGTCGGATACGAGGGCGATCCGCTCGACCCCCTGTTCGGAGCTGCCCCCGACCAACCCTGACCGACCATCCGGGCCCGGACCAGGAAGTCGGTCCGCGGCCCGGACCGCAGCCAGCTGGCCAACGGCGGGCGGTCGAAGTTCAGTGAGATCGGTCAAAGTTCATTGAGACGGGTCACCGGCGTCGGCGCACTCCCGGCGGTGGGGGATGTCCCGTTTCATTCGAATTAGCCCCTGTCTCAGGTGATCTGGTCCGATTCGCTCTGCGATCTGGTCCGTTGGCGGTACTCATGTCACGCGAGACCTCGACCTGCGCGGCGATGACACCCTGGGGGGTTTCGCTGAGCAGCACGCGCCAATACGGTGGCCCGATGATGTCGATCAAGAAGTTCCAAGTCACCTTCGACTGCGCAGAACCTGAGCGCCTCGCTCGTTTCTGGTGCGAGGTGTTGGGGTACGTCGTACCGCCGCCACCGGAGGGGTTTGCCACTTGGGACGATTTCAAGAGCTCGCTGCCACCTGAGAAGCAGGACGCATGGTTTGCCTGCAGTGATCCCTCAGGCGTGGGCCCGCGACTGTACTTCCAGCGCGTCCCCGAAGGGAAGGCCGCCAAGAACCGGCTGCATCTTGACGTGCGGGTTGGCACCGGACTCGTGGGTGAAGAGCGCCTCGCCGCACTTGAGGCCGAGTGCGCACGACTGGTCCCGCTCGGCGCGGTACACGTGCGAACGCTGTATGACGGCAATGATTCGTGCATCCCGATGCAGGACATCGAGGGCAACGAGTTCTGTATCGACTGAGGGGCCGCGAACGTGTCCTCCCAGATCAACTGAGACGGCACCGGGCAACCGTGCCTCCGGGATCAGATCCACTGAGATTTCCAGCGTCACAGCGTCTCAGTTCTTCTGGTCGCTGCAGGTCACAGGCATCACCAGGGACCAGATCATCTGAGACGGGACAACAGCACCCACCGAATGTCCGTATTGAACTTTTCGAGTGTCGGAAGGGTCCCGAACCCCGGCTCTGGGGCCGATCCGGCGTGACAGCGTGACACCCTGCCCGACGGCCGGACCTGGCCATCACGCTCCGTTGTCCTCACCCCAGGTGTCCTTGGACAGTGAAGCCAGTCGCCCTGTCAGCCAATCGAGACTCTTAATGGGTTTAGCCTCGATCCACCGACTGTCCCGTGTCCCGTGGATAGAGAAATGAAGAGAGGTGCCTGCTGACCTGCGAAGATGGGAGTTACCACACAACCA
>NZ_JBSFMS010000134.1:0-20076 GCF_053599675.1 Streptomyces sp. NPDC000880
CCGCGACGACATCCACGAAGCCTTCCTCAGCCTGGCCTGCGGCATCATCTGCTGGCGCCGACTGGTCAACCTCTCACTTTGTTAGGAGTTCTTAGGACCGTTCGCCGATTGCGTTCTGGCCTCCACCCAGAGAGCAGGGGCACAGATGTTATGACCGATTACGCCGGTCCTGGTGGGACGGAACGACGCTGCTGCCGTCCGCCCACCGAACACCGCATACGCGGCACTTGACGTGCCAGTCGTCCCCCGGCTCTTGGAAGATCACTTCTCCTTCCTGTCCCGTCCCCGGGCAGTCTCTCTGGGCGTCCGCGCCTCGCGGCGCCACCTCGGGCGTCTCCCCTTCCTGCCGCGCGGACTCCTGCGACTGGCCGACACGGTCGGGGCCCTCGATGATGCGGCGCTTGGTGTCCTCGTGAATGACCGCGCCCAGGGAAACCTTCACGCCCAGGGCCAGCAAGTCGTAGAACATCTGCCGGTACCACTCGCCGTGCTGCTCCAGCTCGGGCGGGGCGTCGATCAGGTACGAGTCTTTGGCAAGCTCGGAGTGGTCGAAGTACCGGTACAAGGTGACCGGGAAGCTGGCGCCTTGGCCCTTCGGATCGAACGGGTTGTGAATAACCGGGAATGTCCACGCCGCCGATGCCGAAACGATGCAGCAGGTCGAGGGCATCGGCACCGAGAAGGCGCCGTCCATCGTTGCGGAGCTCGCCGAACTCGCCCCGCTCATCGACAAACAAACTCGCCGCGGCCGGGGTGAACATGACCGAACCCGGCGCCACCCCGCCACGACGGCTGCCGGTGACGCCGAAAGCAGCTCGGAGAGTGCGGAGTCGGCGGGCGGGCCGCTGGTCGAGATGACGGTCGTCGTCACCGGCGCGTACCCTGTCAGGTTCTTCTGTTCACCCTCCTGCCTCGGAGCGAGGAGCCAGAGGCAGCGACGCCCCACTACACGCGGCATCCCCGAGACGCTGGCGGCTGAGAAGGACCGTTCTTCGTTTGGGGTGTCGCAGAGCGTGGGTGGGTTCAATTCCGCGAGGGGACATCGTCCCGTCACGTCGGAGGCCGAGGGAGACGGGCCGGCTCAGGCCATGAACACCCTCACTGTCAGTGGGCTGTGATTTTCTGGTAGTTGTCTTGCGCACACCCGGACGCTGTAAGGGAGCAACCCGATGGCGATCTCCGACCTGGAGCGGCTCAAGGTATGGGTGCGTGCGGGAGGCAGGTGCGAGTTCTGCAGCGCGTACCTCCTCGAAGGAAAACTGACCTACAAGGACTACACCCTCGGCGAACTGGCGCACATCGTGGGCCGGGACACCACCCCGGGGTCTCCCCGCGGCCAAGACCTGCTGCCGACCGACCAGCGTGATCTGGCCGAAAACCTCATGCTGCTGTGCCGCGGCGAGCACAACGAGATCGACCGTGCCGGCTCGCTGGACCTCATGACAGTGGAACGCCTACGCCGGATCAAGCGCGAGCGTGAGGAGTGGATCCGCAGGATGACAGGTCTCAATCCTGCGGACGGCACCGTCGTCATCCGCCTCATTGGCAAGGTTCGGGGCCGAGAAGTCGAGCTCACCAAGGCCACCACAGCCGAGGCGGTGATCCGCTCCGAGGGTCGATTCCCTGAGTTCCCGTTGAGCCTGCACGGGGACGGCTTCGAAGTGGACCTGCGTCAGGTGTTCGGCGAGGAGCACGGAGATGCCACATATTGGCAGCAGTGCTGCCGACAGATCGACCAAGTCCTCGAGTACCGGCTGGCGGAGGCCCTGCGACAGGACTCGGTGCGTCACGTCAGTGTCTTCGGATTCGCCCGCCTCCCGCTGCTGGTGTACTTCGGCTCCCGTCTCGATGACACCTTCGCCGTGACCATCTACCAGCGCCACCGCAGCACCGAGGCCTGGTCATGGCCAGAGACCCCAACTTCCCCTGTTGACTTCCATGTTGAGTCCACGCCGGGCGCCTGCGAGCAGCCGGCCGAGGGGGTTCTGTTGCTGAACATCTCAGGCAGCATCCAGGAGACCGAGCTGCCTGTTGAGCTGTGCGACCTGCCCCGCTGGCACGTCAGCCCGGACGGCACCACGCCGTCCGTCGACGTCATCAACTCCATGGACTCCCTCAACGCGTACACCTCCACGCTGAGGTCGCTGATGTCCACGCTCGAAGCCCAGCACAAGCACATCAGGCGCCTTTATGTCCTAGCAGCAGCCCCCGTGTCGGCGGCCGTGGCGCTCGGCCGCCTCCACGACGCCCACGTCCACCCGGCCCTCGTCATTTACGACCGCACCGACGGCTATTACACCGCCGCGCTGGAGATCCAATGAAACTGCTCGCCTACTTCAGCGCCTTCCTCAAGAACGCCGTCAACCTTAACCAGACCCGCCTGAACCAACTCGACGACCGCGTCGCAGCCATCGTCTCGGCGCTGCGAGCCGACCAGCAGATCGGCGAGCTCTACCAGGATCACGTGCCCCAGGGGTCCTGGGCCCATCGCACGATCATCAAGCCCTTCAACGGGCACGAGTTCGACGCTGACTTCCTGCTCCACCTCCAGGAAGTCGACGGCTGGAGCCCCCGGGACAACCTGCGCGAGGTCCGCGCAGCGTTCAAACGGTCCAGCACCTACAAGACGATGGTGACGAAGATGAACCGGTGCTGCCGCATCGTCTACGCCGGTGACTGCCATGTCGACGTCGTGCCCTACCTCGTCCTCGCCGACGGTCGGGAAGTCATCGTCAACTACGCCGCCAACGAGTTCGAGGAGACCAACCCTCAGGGCTTCACCGACTGGATGAAGGAGAAGGACGACCTCACCAACGGAAACCTGCGCCGGGTGATTCGCCTCCTGAAGTACCTGCGTGACTACAAACACACCTTCACGGTGCCCTCAGTGATCCTCACTACGCTGCTGGGCGAACGCGTCCAGACTTGGCACGAGCAGGCGCGCTACAGCGATACCCCCACGGCCCTGAAGTCGCTGCTCGACGACCTTGCGGCGTGGCTCGACCTCTATCCGATGATGCCCACCCTGCCCGACCCCAGCTGCCCGGGGACTACCTTCAACCACCGATGGGACCAGGACCAGTACGCCAACTTCCGCAACAAAATCAGGCTGTACAGCAGCTGGGTGACCGAGGCCTACGAGCACGAGGACAAGACCCAGAGCCTCGCCGCATGGCAACGTGTGTTTGGAACCGCATTCCAGCCGCCCACGACCACCGAGGCAGCCCTGGCGAAGGCCGCGGCAATCCAACCGATCCGCGAGAGCCGCGCTCCGCACGAGCAGTACATCGAGGATTTCGGCTTCGTCTGGAGGGGTGGCCGCAGTGTCCGCATTAACGCGGAGGTCCTGCCGAAGGACGGTTTCCGTCACGGCTCGCTGCAACGCCTCCGCAGGGTCAGCCCCTTGCAGAGCCTCCAATTCACCATCAACACCGATGTACCGGAGCCCTACGATCTCTACTGGAAGGTTCGCAACCGCGGCAGTGAGGCGGCCGACGCCGGTCAGCTCCGCGGTGAGATCGTGCTAGACGAGAAGCGGACCCGCACACGCCGCGAATCGACCTCGTGGCGAGGCCGCCATTATGTAGAGGTGTACATCGTTAAGGATCGCGTGATCCTCGCCACCGATCACCACGATGTCGCAATCGCCTAAACGCTGCGCTGTTCCGCGTGCCTCGCGGGTACGGCCTCGGTTGGTCAGCGGTCCAGGCCCGGCATCGGGATGACGTTGTCGGGCAGAGGGGCGGGTTGCCCTCCCGAACCGTGCCAGCAGGCGAGGACGGCGGCGGCGAGAGCGAGCTGCTCGGCCCGGCTCCAAGCCTCAGCTTCCGAGTCGCGTGCCGCCTTCAGGCTCGCCTTCAGTTGGGCGACATCCTTGCGCAGACGCTTTTCGACTTCTGGGGTCTGGTGGGTCTCGGCGCGGACGGCGCCGTAGAAGGCTTCCCTGAGGTCGGCGTGTCGCTTGTGCAGTGCCATGCGGTGGACATCCGCTTCGATGGCGAGGGCGACGATGGTGAGGCTGCCGTCGGAGCGGGTGGGCTTGCCGGCCAGGAGCCAGTCGATGGCGTCGCCGATGCGGGCGCGTTCGTTCTGGTGTCGAGGTTCAGGGTCACGTGCCCAGGTAGGTACGGGCTCATGTGTCCACCTGGTTGACCGTCAGGCGACGCTGGCGGCTTCTTCGAGGGCGGCGAGACGGTTCTTCAGCCGGTAGCTGGGGCCGTTGATGGAGATGGCGTCGCAGTGGTGGAGGAGGCGGTCGAGGACGGCGGTGGCCAGTACCTCGTCACCTCATCGAACGCCTGTCCCCATTTTCCGAAGCTCTTGTTGGAGGTGAGGATGATGGATCCCTTCTCGTAGCGTTTGGAGACGACCTGGAAGACCGGGTTCGCCTCGGCGCATTCGAGGGGCTGGTAGCCGACCTCGTCGACGACCATGACGTTCGGACGCAGGTAGGCACGAAGGGCCCGGCGAGCCAGCCGATGGCGTCCGCGCTCTTCAGCGCGCCGCTCCTGGAGCTGGTCGGCGGGGACCAGGAGAAGGACGTCGTCGAGGGCCTTCGGCTCGACACCGTACTGGTCTTTGAGCGCCTTCAGTTGTGTCTCGTCGTTATTAGCGCGGACCATCGAGGTGAACTCGGGGGCGTAGTCCTGGGTCTGGCCGTAGTGGAAGACCACGGTCGCCAACCTGACGTGCACCACGCTCACGCCGCGCCCCTCCCCGAGTTTGATAGTCGATCAACTCTATCGGGCGGTTCGTGGCGCAGTAAGGCGTCTGCCCCCCATTACCCCCGGGCGGCTTCGGGGTCCCTGGCATTCAAGCCTGACCGACGACGGTGAGCGGCATTCTGGCCCTACGCGCCGAGGGCGTCGATCAGGTGGTCGTCGAGGTCGGCGACGAAGTTCTCGGTACGCCATGGGCGGAGTTCACGCCGTGCCCGGCGCAGCCGGATGGTGGCGACCCGGCCGCCTGTGCTCGAGGCGCCGTCGATGCATTCGTGCAGTAGCTCGGCGGCGGCGTGCGGGTCATCGAGCCGGATGCGGGCCAGTGCCTGATCGGTGGCGACGATGGTGTGCTGTACGCGCTCGCGTGGCGTGGTGAGCGCTTGGGCGGACCGGGCGAACGCATCGTGAGCGATGGCCGGATCGCCAACGTACAGCTCGCACAGCCCGTCGAAGCCGCGCAGGTGGGCGGGTGAGAAGCTGCTCGGCGACGGGTCGCCGTCCCGGTCGCCGTCTATGTCGTACCACGCCAGCGACAGTGCGGCCTGCGCGTGCCGCTCCGCCCCTGCGCGTGCGGCGATCTCCGCCTGCAGCGCGTGCGCACGAGCCCGGATGGTGATGCTCGCACCGGCTCGTGCGTCGCGTACCGCGGCGTCGACGAGGGTGCGTGCGGCGTCGATGCCGGGCGTCGAGTACAAGGTGACCAGGGCGTGGCTCATGTGGACGACGGCGCGCCGCCACGGGTCGCCGATGAGACCGGCCGTGTCGGTGGCCGCGCAGTACAGGGCGCGGGAGGCCTCGTCGTCGCGGGTCTCGAAGGCGAGTCTGCCGGCGAGGGTGTACGCCTGTGCGGCGATCGAGCGCAGCTCAGGAAGCAGCGGTTCGGGTGCGGCACTCGTCAGCAGCCGTCGGCAGGATTCGACGACGGGGGCGAGCAGCAGTTGCAGGCGTACGAACGGGATGCTGCCGACTTGCCCGTTCACGTCGCCGATGACGGCGCACATCCCGGCGAGCAGCCCCTCGTTGATGCGGGATGGATCGGCGAGCGCTGCCGTCATGGCGTGCTGTGTCGTCGGCCCGAGTAGCGCGAGGAGGCCGCCGCCTGCATCCGTGGCCGTGCGCACGAGCAGGGTACGCAGCTCGTGCAGCCGGCGGTTGCTCTCCCCCAAGTGGGTGAGGGCGTCGAGCAGTTCGGCGAAGTCCGAGCCATGGCCGAGGCTGTGCTGCCCGTCAGGGCCGCGTGCGTAGATGTGGGCGAGTAGGAGCTGGTACCGCTCGCCCGGCAGGATCGGCGCGGTTGCGCTCTCCCACCGGGCCACGGACCGCTGGACACTGGCGACGCTGGTGCCGAGGGGCTGTCCGAGCCGGGACGCCGCGTCGATGAGTACCCGTGCGGTGTCCGCGAGTGACCAGCCGCGGGACAGCCTGAGCCGCTTGAGGGTGGCGGCGCCGACGCGCCGATCGTGCGCGGTCATGACCTCATGATGCCCGCCGTACGGGTTACACGGGCACGATCAGGCGAGGTTTCCCCTGCTGGGCACTGTAGTTGACGGTCTGCCACGTGCCGGACGTGCCTTCGGGCCCGTCGAGCGGGAAACCGATCACCATGTCGGAGTGGTCGACCATCCAGCGGTTACGCGCGTGATAGGCCGGGGCCCCTAGCTCTTCGGCGCGCAGCTCGACGATCTCGGTGATCCGCTCGCGGCAGCGCTGGATTGCCTGCCTCGCGTCGGCCGGCTGCTGCGCGACCGTACCCGGGGCAACAACCGTGATCTTTGCCTTCGAGTTCCCCGCTAGCCACAGCAGGGACAGGCTGTCGATGCCCTTCGCACCCCCGATGTGGAAGTGGGCCTGATCGCTGGCGAAGGGTCCCAGGAACTGCGTGAACAGCTCCGCGTACCAGGCGAGTTCGCGGTGCCCCGTTGACCGCGTGCCGGTAATCGTCACCGTCAGGGGCATGATCAACTCCGTGTCATAGGTTGTCAGATGCCGGGCGGCACGGGACTGCGGTGAGATCGGCGCATGGACGCGACTACCGCACCGGCCATTCTCGCGGAGCAACTCAGGGCACGGGGACTTTCCGTCATAAAGGCGGGTGACCAGACAGTAAGCGTTATGAACCCGCTTAATGCAGTTCTTGCTGAGGCCATCGGTACGTGCGACGGACGCTACGTCACCGGCTGGGGGTACGAACTCGGCGAGACCGGCGACGAGGCAGGCACCGCGCAACGGCTCGCCTTCCTGCTGGGCGTCCCGGGCGATAGCCGTCCCCGCGACACCGCGACGCGAAGGTAGGCGGCCGTGCAGCAGTCACGCGAGAGACACTTCAGCCGCCACCCGGCCTCCGTCGCGCACGCGCGGACCTTTGTCGCAGATGCCCTTACCGCGTGGGAGCTCGGCGACCGCCTCGACGACGTCCGCGTCTGCGTCTCCGAACTCGCCACGAACGCGATCGAGCACAGCACCGATGCCAGCCGGGACTTCCTCGTACAGGTAGCCCGCGGTGACGAGCGGCTGCGTGTCGAAGTACGCGACCAGGGCCACGGGACCCCCACTGTGCGGGACGCCACCGCCGACGACTGCCACGGGCGCGGGCTCTTCCTCGTCGCCGCCCTCGCGGATGACTGGGGCGTGGCATCCCGCGCGGGAGCTGGCAAAACGGTATGGGCTGAGTTCAATCTCGACACCCCCGCCCCATCGCCCGCTGATCACACGCTGGCGCCCGCCCGCGCCGCTACCGTGCCCGTATCGGCCGGGCTGTTCGCCTCCCTCGGCGTCTGGACGTGGATCGGCGCCGACGCTCATGGCAACCCGCTCGGGATCGTCCTACTCGCGCACCCGCCTGCGCGGCGCCACGGCGAGACCGACGAGCGGATCGAGCAGCAGATGCGCGCTCTCGCCGACGCCTTCGGCCTCGTCGAGGCCAGCCAGCCGCTCACCGACATCGGAGCGAGGGTCACGATCCATTGCGGGGCCCGCATCCTGCTACACCCCGACGCCTCACACTTCGGCGTTCAAGCGCCAGCGCACCCCCGGCTCGTCCGGATCCTGGCCGAGCGAGGCGAACTCGCCGTCGCCGTCGGACTCGACCCGCTCGCCACTGGCGCGCCGCCAGCCGAGGTCGACCTCTATGTGGACCACGGGCTGCCCGCGAACCGACTCCTACTCGGCCGCGCCCAGACCGCGGCATCGACGCATGCCGTCCGGACGGTCGGCCCCTCACAACCTTCCGGCCTGCACTGAACACCCCCTATTACCGTTTTCGTGGCCCCGCAATGGGGCTCCCGGCCTCCAGGACCTACTACGCCAAGAAGATCGCCCAGGGAAAGCGCCACACCCAAGCCATCCTCTGCCTCGCGAGACGCCGAGCCGCCGGGCTCTACGCGATGCTCCGCGACGGCACCTTCTACGACCCCCGACCCGCCCCGGCCACTTGATGTTTCGCGACATACGAGTCGTCACAGAGACGGCATGGCCGCCTGGAGCTTCCTCTCCGTCATGGCAGTGGTGCGGTGCAAGGGGACCAGTGTCGCGACGACGAACAGGCCGAAGAGGGTGATGGGCAGCAGCCCGACAGGACGCAGCAGCCCCGCAGGATCATCCTGCAGCCACTGCCAGTTACGATCCAGTTCGCGGAGACGTCCAGCACCATCATCCGCAGACCGGGCTGGATACCCACACCAGCACGGCCAACAACAGAGGAGAGGGCATCGCGAGCACGAACCTCGTGCCGTGCGACATGAACCGTCTCGCGCCTTACCGCGTCACCCTCGTTCTGCGGTACGAGGGTGTCCAACCGGCCCCCACCGGGGAGGCCACCCGCTACTTCGACTCGACAGGCGAGCCGGCCGAGATGGGCCAGCACGGCACCAGCAGGTAGCCAGGTCACGTCGCCGTGAGCTCCGGCCACCCGACCACAACATCGGTGTTGAGAGTCCTTGAAAGCGCTGGTTAGAGAGGTATTCCGCTCTTCATGAGATCCACGGTGTGGTGGTCGCGTCCCAACCGTGATCGCCGGGGAGGTCCCTGTCGTGGCGCCGATTCTCTTCACCGTCGTGTTGCTGTTGCCCTTCGTGACGACGGCTGGCCCGTTCGCGCTCCTCGAAACGCGCGACTGCGTACGTCCCGGGCGGGGGCGCCACCGCCGCGTCGTACGAGGTCGCCATGCGGCTCGGGGAGGGCGGCGATGACCTCGCACCGCGCCCCGGGCGTCACCCCGAGTGTCGTGTGGCGTTGGACGAGTTGCACCCCCAACGCCCCAGCACAGGCCCGCGCCGCCTTGCGCTGCGCCCTCGACCAGCACGGCTACGACGGCGAGGTGATCAGCGATGTGGTGCTGGCTGTCTCCGAGTTCGTCGCCAACGCCACGGAGCATGCGGTCGGACCGTACGAGATGCGCCTTCGTTGTACCGCTGTGGAGGTCATCTGTGAAGTCGAGGATCACGATCCTCGCATCCCGGAGATTCCCGCGCTCCCGGCGGTGGCACCGTACGCCCCGGCAGAGGAGGACCGCGGGGGTGGCCTGGAGGCGTTGTGCTCGCTGCTGTCCGAGCGCGGGCGCGGCCTGCACATCGTTCATGAACTCACCGAGGGGGCTTGGGGGTTCCGCAGCCGGAGCGGAACGAAAACAGCCTGGCTGGCCTTCCCAGCCACTCCCCGTGACCGATTCAAACCCTCGTGGCGCCTGTCCCCTTCGCCGCAGAGCTAGGGCGAGGATGGCGCATCAGGCTATAGAGGGCTGTTACAGGCGGGGCTTGTCGCTCACTCGAGCGTCAAGCCCCGCCTTTTTCCTCGTGAGGCGGCATCGAAGCGACGCATCGTCAAGCAACAGGACGGAGGCAGAACGGAATTCACCTCTCCGGTCGTGATTGACCGGCGCAACACGGGGTAACTCCAGTCGCATCTGATCACTTAGGGTGGTCGACCATGCAGCATGAGTGACGGAAGGTGGGGGATGAAGAAGACGCAATGGCGGACCAAGATGCTTCTGACCGGGGCGAGTACGGCGGTCGCGGGGCTGTTGCTGGCGGGCTGCTCAGAGGGCTCATCAGATGCCAGGCCGTTGCCAGAGGAGACGGTTGAGACGACGGCGTCTCGCACACCGGATGGCAAGCATGCGGAAGCACTCGACGCCTACCGGGCCATGTGGCGGGACTTGACCCGTGCGTCCGAGACGTCCGATGCGGACTCTCCTCTGCTGGACGATCACGCCACCGGCGGCGCACTGGAGTTGATGAAGTACGGGCTGAAGAAGTCCAAGAAGGAACAGGTAGTCAGCAAGGGGGCACCCAAGGTCGATCCCAAGGTGGCGTCGGCGACCAGCCAGGAAGTGGTGCTAGTGGACTGCGTGGACGACAGGAACTGGCTGCAGTACAAGGCGAACGGCGAATTGAAGAACGCCGTTCCGGGCGGGCATTTCAAGGCCGACGCGACTGTCCGGCGCAGCAAGGGGGCTTGGAAAGTCTCGGACCTCTACATGCACGAGGTCGGATCATGCTGACCCGCTGCCGTATGGCGGCCGGGAGTTCGGCCGCGGGCGCCCTGGCGCTGCTTGCTGTCGTGTCGTTCGTCCCAGCCCGAGCGGACGGTACCGGCTCGCAGTACGCCGGAGTCGCCTGTGTCCCAGGCGCATGCGACGCGGAGGCGAAGAGCGTAACGAGGAACCCGGGCAGTTCAGGGAAGAGCAGGCCAGTGCCTCATGGAGGGGCGGCGAAGCCCGGCGGTGGTGGTGGAGGGCCGAAGGGGCCGCCGACGATTGCGTTGAGCGGCTGGGAGTACGACTTGGGTGGCGGCGCGGGGATTTTGCCGCGCTTCGACGGTGAAAAGGCAAAGAAGCCGGAGCCGGCCGGTGGGCAGCAGGTTCCCGTGGAAGTGGTCGTTCAGCGGGCGGTGGAGCGGCTGAAGTTGCCGAAGCCAGTGATCCGTACGAGCCCGGACGAGGACTTCGTGCAGGTGGTCCACGTGCCCACGTGGATGTGGATGGAGCGCACGACCTGGGGACCGGTGTCGACGTCGGCCGCGGTGGAGGGCGTGAAGGTGACGGCGACAGCCCGGCCGCAGAAGGCGGTGTGGTCGATGGGTGAGGGCGGTGAGGTGGTGTGCCGGGGGCCGGGGACGCCGTACTCGGACAGCTACCGCCCCAAGGCGTCGTCGCCGGACTGCGGTTACACCTATCGGCGGGCGTCGCTGTCCGCGCCGGGCAAGGCGTACACGGTGTCGGTGCAGGTGACCTGGGATGTCGAGTGGCATGGGGGCGGGCAGGCCGGGGTGGTGCCGGGGCTGGTGATGGCCGCTGAACGGCAGCTGGTGGTGGACGAGGTGCAGGCCGTCGTCACGCGTTGACGGCTCGGATTGACGGCGCGGCCCGTACTGGACGGGCTGGGCAGGTGAATGTTGGAAATCTCTTGATCGCGAGGTGAATTGTGGGTACCTCCATGTCTTCTTCGGCCCTGAAAGGCGCCAGGTCCCGTGTGCCGGGGGCGCGCCGGTCGGGTCCGGAGCAGCCGCCGACGGTGACAGGTTCTCGGCGGCGCAGGCTGGGCTGGGTGTGGGCCGGGGTGGGGGCGGTGGTGGTCTCAGCGGTCGGGTTCACGCTGGTCGCACAGGTGGTGGGTGAGCGGGATCGGGTCCTGGTGCTGGCCCGTGACGTGCCGGCCGGTCGGGTGCTGAAGCCGGGCGATCTGCGCGCGGTGGAGGTGGCGGCGGACGTGGGCGTGGTGCCCCTGGCCGACCGGGCCACAGTGCTGGGGCGGCGGGCGAAGGTACCGCTGGTGGCCGGAGCATTGCTGGCGCCGGGGCAGGTGGGGACGAGCGTTGACTTCCCGCCGAAGGGGTTCTCGCAGGTGGCGCTCGCCGTGGAGCCGGGCGGTGCGCCACCGGATCTCGCTCGCGGGGAACGTGTCGCGGTCCTTCCCGGCCCGGCCGGTACCGGAGCGGTGAACGACGAAGAGGAGAAGGCGGCCTCGGCGGTGGCGGGGACGGTAACGGGGGTACGAGAGGCGGAGTCCGCGGGCGGGCCACGGGTGGTGACGGTGCTGGTAGAGACCGGGGCAGCACGGCGGGCCGCGCAGCTGGAGCATCCGCGGGTCGTGGTGCTTCCCGCCGAGGGGCGTGAGGCTCCGTGAGGCGGCTGGTCGTTGTTGGGTCGGTCACGGGCGCGCCGGGGGTGACGACGACGGCGCTGGCACTGGCCGCCGTGTGGCCGTCGGAGGCGGACGGCGGGGTGCGGCCGGTGATGGTGGAGGCGGACTCCTCCGGCGGTGACGTCATGATCCGCTTTGGTCTGCCGACGGCACCCTCGCTGCTGGATGTCGCGGCGGCGGCCGGGAAGCCGTACCCGGGCTCCCTACTGGGGGCGGCGAGCGAACTCTCCTGCGGGGTGCGGGCGGTGGCCGCTGTGCCCGGCCGCGGCCCGTGCCGGGAGGCCGTGCGGCTGCTGGCCGGTGAGGCCGGACGGCGCGTGCTGCTGGGGACCGACCACGATCGGGGCACGGTGCTGCTGGACGTGGGGCGCCTGGGCGAGGATGTCGAGCCGCTGTTGGACGCGGCCGACCGGGTCGTGCTGGTGGCGCGGGGCGGAGCGGAACCGCTGATCCATGTGTCCGCGTACGGACTGAACGTTGATGAGTATGCCGGGCGGCTGACGCTTGCCGTGGTCGGGCCGTGCCCGTACCGGGCGGAGGAGATCGAGAAGACGCTCGGGATCGAGCGGGTGCTCTTCCTGCCGTGGGACGCCAAGAGCGTGGCCGTGATCAACAGCCCCAAGCACGGCGTACGGCGCACTAACGGGTTTCGGCAGCCACCGCTGATGACTGCGGCACGGACCCTGGCTCGTGGGCTGGCAGGGCCACCCGAGAGCGAGACCAAGAGTGGGGACACGGACGGCGAACGCGTGGCCGAGGACGGCGGGGCGCAGCTGACGGGACGCAGCCGGAGGGGTCTGGTGCAGGTTCCGGGAATCGAGGAGGGCGGATCATGAACGGGCAGGTGATGCCGCCGGGTGCGGTGCCCGGTGGTGGTGAGCGGGAGCTGGCGCATGTGGTGCGACAGCGCGTGGCGGCTCGGCTGGCCGCGTACGCAGGCGAGCGCGAATCGGCGGGGTTGCCCGCGGAGGATGAGACGGCGCGCCGGGCCACGGTGGGACGGCTGTTGACCGAGGAACTGGGTACCCAACGGCGCCAGGCCCTGGCCCAGGGTCGGGCGGTGATCGATGTCGCGGCTGAGGAACGGATCGCGCAGGCGGTCGAGGACGCGCTGTTCGGCACCGGCAGCCTGGAGCGGCTGCTGGCCGACGGGTCGATCGAGAACATCTGCGTCAACGGCTGCGACGTGGTGTGGGTCAAGGATGCGGCAGGTGCGTGGCGCCTCGAAAGCCCGGTGGCCTCCTCCGATGAGGAACTGGTGGAACTGGTGCGCGCACTCGCTGCCCACGCGGGCGGTGAGGAGCGACGCTTCGACCGGGGCATGCCCCGCCTGAACCTGCAACTGCCCGACGGATCCAGACTGTTCGCGGTGATGGCGGTGACCGGCCGGGTGTCGCTGACGATCCGCCGCCACCGCTTCCCGGCGGCCTCGATGAGTGAGCTGGTGCGGCTGGGCGTGTGCGACGAGCAGCTCGCTGCGTTCTTGAGAGCGCTAGTGCGGGCGCGGAAGAACATCGTCATCGGCGGCGGCACCAATGTCGGCAAGACCACCGTGCTGCGGGCCTTCGCCCACGAGATCCCGCCCGAGGAGCGGCTCGTCACGATCGAGGACACCTTCGAACTCGGCCTGGACGCCGACCGGGTGGCGCACCCGAACGTGGTGGCCATGCAGGCCCGCGAACCGAACATCGAGGGGCAGGGCGGCATCGACCAGGCGGAGCTGGTGCGGTGGGGGCTGCGTATGTCCCCGGACCGGGTCATCGTCGGTGAGATCCGCGGGGCCGAGGTCATCCCGATGTGCAACGCCATGAGCCAGGGCAACGACGGCTCGCTGTCCACCATCCACGCCTCCACCTCGCGAGGGGTATTCACCAAACTCGCCTCCTACGCCGCGCAGTCCCCGGAGCGACTCTCGCTGGAGGCGACGAACCTGATGGTGGCCTCTGCGGTCCACTTCGTAGTCCACTTGAGCTGGGATGCGGCAGGGCGCCGGGTCATCGACTCGGTGCGCGAGGTCATCGACGCGGACGGGGCGCAGATCGTCTCCAACGAGGTCTACCGGCCCGGCCCCGACGGGCGCGCTGTGCCTGCCACCCCGCTGCGCACCGAGACCCTCGATGACCTGGTCGCGGCGGGGCTGGACGCTCAGGGCGCTGCCTTCCAGTGGTGGGGGGCGGCTTAATGAGCAGCCCGTTTGGCCCCGGCGTTTGGCCAGGGGTCGCGGTGGCGTGCGGGACGGTGTTCGGCCTCGGCCTGGTGGCCATCGGCTACGGCGCCGTACGGCGCGCGGCACGCGAGGAAAGGCCCGGCCTGTGGCGGGCGCTGGTGACGCGGCTGCCTGGGGACTGGACCACGCGGCGAGTGGTGATCGCGGTGACGTCCGGGGTGGTCGCGGGGGCGCTGACGACATGGCCGGTGGCGGCTGTGCTCACCGCGGTCGCCATGCTCACCCTGCCCGGCCTGCTCGGCCCGGACCGGCACGCGGCACGGCGGACGGAGCGGATGGAGGCTCTGGCTCTGTGCACGGAGATGCTGCGCGACACCCTGTCCGCGGCGGCCGGCCTGGAGCAGGCGGTGCTGGCGACCTCGGACATCGCTCCGGCCGCGCTGGAGTCTGAGATGCGGGAGCTGGCCGCCGCCGTCCGGTCGGGGCGACCTCTGCCGGCCGCGCTGCGGGCGTTCGCCGAGGACGTCGATGACCCGTTGGCCGATGTAGTGGTGGCCGCGCTGGTGATGGCGGCCGAGCAGCAGGCCAGTCAACTCGCGCCACTCCTGGGCGAGTTGGCGGAGTCGGTGCGCGAGCAGGTGGCCATGCGGCAGCGCATCGACGCGGGACGGGCCAGCGTGCGCACCGGAGTGCGGGTAACGGTGACCGTCACCCTGGGCATGGCGGTGGGGCTCATGGTCTTCAACCGCCCCTATCTGGATCCCTTCAACACGCTGAGGGGACAGGCCGTGCTCGCGGTGGTAGGCGTCCTGTTCGCCGCGAGCTTCACCTACCTAACCGCGATCGGCCGTATCGAGGAACCGGTCCGCCTCATCGGCCCGACCACTCCCCGCACTGCAGCGGGCACCGAACCGGGAGGTGCATGGTGATCGTCATGCTGTTCGGTGCGCTGTTCGGCGCCGGAGCGACCGCTCTCGTCTACGGGCTCCGTCCAACCCGGCTCACCCTCGCCGACGTCCTCACCGCCCTCAGCACACCCGCGCCGCCTCCTGAATCACGTACGCATGAGGCGGATAACGCGGAGTGGGCCACCCGGCTGGGCAAGCGCGCGGTACCGCTGGTGCGGGCGCTCGGCTTCCCCACCTCCTCACTGCGTGCGGACCTGGCCGTGTGCGGCACGGACGAGGAGCAGCACCTGGCGGGCAAGGCGGTCTGCGCCACCGCCGGACTCATCGCCCCCTGGGCTGCCGCGCTGCTCCTGCAAGTGGGCGCCGGTGTTGCGGCGGGCTGGTGGGTGCCGTTGGCGGGCTCGCTCGCTCTGGCCGTGGTGCTCTTCTTCGCCCCCGACCTGTCGCTACGCCAGCAGGCCGCGCGGCGACGCCGCGAGATGAGCCATGCCCTCAGCCTCGTCCTGGACCTGACGGTGATCGCGCTCGCGGGCGGCGCCGGAGTCCAGCAGGCCCTCGCCCAGGCCGTCGCCGCGCCACAGGGGTGGGCGGCGTCGAGACTGCGGCACGCCCTGCACGTCGCGCAGCTCACCCGCACCAGCCCCTGGCCTCACCTCGGTGCCCTGGGACGGCAGTTGGCCGTGGGTGATCTCACCGAGCTCGCCTCGACGCTGAACCTCGCGGGCAGTGAAGGCGCCAAGATCCGCGGCTCACTGGCGGCGAAGGCGCGGGCGATGCGGCGGCGGAGGATCTCGGAGGCCGATGGCGCGGCGCAGGCGGCGACCGAGCAGATGTCGCTGCCGGTGGTCGGGCTGTTCGCCGCGTTCCTGCTGCTGATCGGCTACCCGGCCCTCGCCTACGTCATGGCGATCCGCTGAATGCCTCATCCAACCGTACGAGACCAAGTAGAGAGAGCACTCGCCATGTTCCAACTCGGCATCCTGGCCCGCCTGGTACACGCACACCTGACCGAGGTCCGCCAAAAGGCCCGCTCGGACGCGGGCTACACCACCGAGACCATCGTGGTCACCGCCCTGCTTGTGATCCTGAGCCTGACCGTGGTGGGCATCATCGTCGCCAAGGTCACGGCCAAGGCCAACGGCATCGACCTGGGCGGTTAATTCGTGACCGCGTTCCTTCGCAGGCTGCGCAGCGACCGGGGGGCGGCAAGTACCCAGCTGGTGCTCGTCGTCCCGGCGCTTCTGCTGATCGCGCTGCTGGTGGTGCAGTTCGCGCTGGTCTGGCACGCGCAGCACATCGCCCAGTACGCCGCTCAGCGGGCCCTGGCCGCCGCCCGCGTCGAAGACGGCACCGCCGCGGACGGCCGGACGCAGGCGCGGCGCAGCCTTGCCGCACTGGGCAGCCGGGTCCTGACCGCCCCGTCCGTGACCGCCGCGCGCACCGCCGCCGAGACCACCGTCCGTGTGGACGGGACGGTGATGCGCGTGCTCCCCGTCCCGGGGCTGGTGCTGCACGCTTCCGGCACCGCCTCCGGTCCCACCGAGCAGGTCACCACCCCAGCCGGGGGCCAGCCGTGATCCGACACGTGCGCCGCGCGCGCGTGGATGGGGAGCGGGGTTCGGCGGCGGTGGAGCTGGTGCTGGTCACGCCGCTGCTCGTGCTCGTACTGCTGGTTGTGGTGGCACTCGGGCGGCTCACCGATGCCCGCTTAGTGGTGGCGGACGCCGCCCACCAAGCTGCCCGAGCCGCCTCCCTGGCCCGCACCGACAACGACGCCCGCGCCCAGGCGCAGCAGGCGGCGAGCGCGGCACTGCGCGAGGCGGGAGCATCCTGCACGCGTCCGAGCGTCCGTCTCACCACCGACGGCCTCGCGCCGGGCGCCACCGTGACGGCAGAGGTCTCCTGCACTGCCGACCTGGGCGGTCTCACTCGCACCGGGATGCCCGGCCACGTGGTGCTCGCTGACACCGCCTTCTCCGTTGTCGACACATTCAGGAGCAGCCCGTGAAGCGACGAGTACGAGCGCATCTGGCGCATGTCCGCGCCCAACTGGCGGCCGGGGACGACCGTGGGCAGGTCACAGCGTTCGTCGTCGGCGTCTTCGCCGCGCTGTGGCTGTTCGCCGGGATCGTTGTCGACGGCGGGCTCGCCCTGGCCAGCAAGGCCCAGGCTCTGGACGCGGCGCAGGAGGCCGCCCGCACGGGTGCCCAGCAGCTGGATGTCGGCCGACTGCGGCGCGGGGACGATGTGCGGCTCGTGGGCGACGAGGCCGCGGCGGCGGCCCGTGCCTACGTCGCCTCCACCGGCGACAGCGGGACTGCGTCGGTCAAGGGCGACGCCGTGACCGTCCACGTCATCCACCACCAGCACACCCAGATCCTGCAGCTGATCGGCCTGCGCACCCTCACCGTGCACGCGAGTGGCACCGCGCACGCCGAACGCGCCACTCCATAAAGAACGTTCACCGCCCCTTCCGGCCGAAGAGAGAAAACGGTGATGATCCACCCTCCTCAACTGCGCCAGCGTCTGACCGCGGCCGTCACAGCGGGTGGCACCTTGGCTGTCACATTTGCCCTGCTGGTCGGGATGCCCTACGTCCTGTGGCGGGCCACAGGCCTTCCCTGGCCCGACCGCGTCTCCTCCTTCAGCGAGTTCGGCCAGCGGCTGACACAGCCGGTCAGCGATCCCTTGATGATCGACCTGCTGGCCGTAGTGGGCTGGGTGTGCTGGGCCGCCTTCGCCAGCACCGTGGTCCGCGAGATTTGCTGGTATACGACCCATCTTCCGCAGCTGCTGCGTGACCGTCAGGCGCACGATGAGCATCTGGCCGCCCTGTCCATGAAGGGCTCGCTGGCCGCGCTGTGCATCGGCACCCTCGTCGTCGCCCTGCTCGGCCTGTGGCGCCCGCAGCCGGTCAGCGCTCAGCAGTCCTCCTCCCTCGGCGAGGTACGGGCGCACGTCGCCGCGACAGCCCCTCTCGTCCCCGCTCCGAGCCGACAGCTCGCCCCTCCTGCCGTAGCCGCGACAGCCTCGGCGCAGCCTACGACGGCCGGGCCCGGTCCGGAGCATCCCGGCCCGTCCAGCAAGGCCGACGCGGTCCGGCACATCGACTACACGGTCGTCGAGGGCGACACCCTGTGGGACATCGCGCACACATACATGGGAGACGCGCTCACATGGCCACGGATCTACGCGCTGAACAAGGACCGCGTCCAAGGCGACGGAGCCCGGCTCAGTGACCCGGACCTGATCAAGCCCGGCTGGCAACTGACTGTCCCCGTCGCCCAGAAGGCCACCCCGCCGACACCTGCCCCGGTCCCGGATGCCACGCCTCGAGCACCCGCTGCGCCGCCCACCGAGACCGCGCCCGCCCATCCAACTCACGACCAGGACACGGGCACTGGCCACCAGGCAGGCGGTGATCACGCACCTGCTGGGCCTGTCAGGCAGGATGAGACCGCGGCCCGGAAGCCGGACGCGGAGCCCGGCCCTGCCGCGGTTGGCCTTGGGGAAGCGAGCCTGATCGGTATTACCGCGGCGGCAGGTCTGCTGGCTGCGCGCCGGTACTGGTACTGGTACCAAAATCGTCTGCGTGAGGCTGACCGGGACCCTGAGGTGCCTGCCCTCAGTCCGCTGGTCGACAAAGCCGCACAGGCCGCCCATGCGGCCACCCGGCCCCGCCAGCCAGAGGATCCTGAGGCCCTGGTCACCCACCGCACCCCACCCCAGAAACCCCGCAGTACGGGCACGGTCACCATCGGTGTCCGGGATAGCGCCGAGGTCCTGCTTGACGAGTTGGCCACGCCCGGAGGCTGCGCCTGGACCGGTCCCGGTGCCGAGGGCGCTGCCCGCGCCCTCCTGGTCGGCGTCCTTACCGCCGCCGAACGCCAGCGCCCCGGACCTGCGCGCGTCACGGCGATCGTCCCCGAAGACGTGGCCGAGTGCCTGCTGCCCGGACTCCCGACGCAGTTCACGGCCCTCACTCAGAGCGCCGATACCGCACGGGCCATCCGAGCCGCCGAGCAACACCTGCTCGCCCACGCTCGCACTCACGACGAGCAGGAAACCGACCCCGCGGCAACCGGGCCGGCACCCGCCAACTCCGCTCCAGAGACCGGCCCGGGCACGCTGATCCTGCTCACCGTGCCGGACGCCGCCCACACCGGACAACTTCAGGCACTGGGCGCCCGCAGCCACCCCAGCACGCTCATCGTCCTTGCCCTGCGTGCCCCGCTGCCCGGAGCCGAGCCCTGGCACATCGCCGACGACGGCACTACCGCCCGCCCCGACGCGCACGATCAACACCCTGGCTCGCTCAGGCTGTTCCACCTCACGCCCGAGGCCGGACGAGACATGAGCGAAGTCCTCCTCACCGCCCACGGCCAGCGCCCCCGCCTGCACATCCTCCCCACCCCCAACCCGCATCCTGACGGCGAGCACCCCAACATCCCGGCCGCGCCCGAGGCGAATGACGTACCCACACGCCCGCACGCGGTCGAGATGTCGCGGCCGGCGCAGACCAAACCGGTACGCCTCCACGTCCTCGGGCCCATCACCCTCTACGCCCGCGGCACCCCCGATCCCGTCGGCACCAACATGCGAGGTGAGGTCCATGAATTCCTCGCCCTGCTCACCGCCCACCCCACCGGGCTCCTCGCATCGGACATCGCCGAAAAACTCCACCTCGATCCAGGCAGCGACCAGAACGGGCTGAAAAACCTTCGCCGTGCCGTACGCCGCGCTCTGCGCGCCGCGACCGGTATCACCGCGCAGGAATTCGTCCTGCTCCAAGGGGAACTCCACAAACTCCATCCGGAGCTCGTGGAAACCGACCTCGCGGACTTCAGCCGCAGCCTAAAAGAGGCGTTCTCGTCCTCCGGTATGGAAAACCTGGGGAACGACGCTCTGTCCGCCGTACGTGACGCCCTGACCCACTACCGTGGGCCCTTCGTCCAGGGCGGCGACTATCTATGGGCCGACGCGATCCGAGAACACCTCGCCACCCAGGCCACCGACGCCGTCCTCCGCCTGGCCCGCCAGGCGCGGGTGGACTATGACCACCTGTGCCTGGCGGTGGCGATGATGATCGGCGCGATGCTGGGCCCACCGGGCTCGGACGAACGACGGCGGGCGATCGGGGC
>NZ_JBSFMS010000135.1:0-19922 GCF_053599675.1 Streptomyces sp. NPDC000880
TTTGGTCTGGGCGGTTTTTGGGTTTGTTTTGCGGGGGGGGGGGCGCGGGGGCGCCCCCCCCCGCCCGCCCCCCCCGCCGGGTATTCCGCCTCCGGGCACGAGTCCGGAGGTTTTCCTTAAGCGTGAAGGCAAGGAACCAACCTATGCGACAGGTCACTCGCAAGGGCCTGATGACCATGGCGGCCGCGGGCGGCGTACTCGCCCTCGGCGGCAGCTATGCGTACGCGGATGCCGGGGCGACCGGAAACGCGTCGAATTCACCGGGCGTCGCGTCCGGGAACTCGGTCCAGATCCCCGTGCATATCCCCGTCAACGCGTGCGGGAACACCGTGAATGTGGTCGGGCTGCTCAACCCCGCCGGCGGCAACGAATGCAGCAACACGTCCGGATCCGACAACGGCACGCCGGGCACCGGAGCCGAGGCCGACGGGGAGACCAGTAACTCTCCCGGCATCGCCTCCGGCAACAACATCCAGGCGCCGGTCGATGTGCCCGTGAACGCCTGCGGGAACACCGTCACCATCGGCGGCCTCGGCAACGCGGTCTCGGGTAACGACTGCGGTAACGGCACGTCGTCCGGGACCACCCCCGAGACGCCGCCGGTGACGCCGCCGGTCACGCCGCCCGTCACTCCTCCGGTGACTCCTCCGGTGACGCCGCCGGTCACTCCTCCGGTGACGCCGCCGGTCACGCCCCCGGTGACGCCGGGCCAGCCCACCCCCAGTGCGCCGGAGCCGGTCGCTCCGGCCGTGCCGAACACCCCCGGTGCGCAGACCGACACTACCGACGAGCTCGCGCAGACCGGCTCGGGTCCGCTCGACATGCTGATCCCGGCGGGCGCGGGTCTGCTGCTGGCGGGAGCGGTGCTGTACCGCCGCGGCCGCGCCAGGGCGTAACCGCGCGGTCACCGCTGAACGAGGCGGTCTGCCTCGCGGGGCGGTCCTGAGCGGTACGAAAGTGGATAAAAAGCGGTACGAAAGTGGATAAAACGGAGCGGGTCCCGCAGTCACGGGGCCCGCTCCGTCCCATTCACTCGCTCACCAGGTGGCGCGCACCTGACGGATGATGCGCCGGCGCAGCCGCACTCTGCGGCTGCCGTCCCGATGCAAACTCAGTCGGTCCAACTCCCAGTGTCCGTACTCGGCATGGTCGGTCAGCAGACGGGTCGCTTCCTTGCGGGAGACCCCGCGCGGTACGTACACGTCGACAAATTCGTATTCCGGCATCGCATCTATTGTGCGGGCAGAGCCCCTGTACGGATAGCGTCTGCACTATGTCTGATGCTGCGCAGCCCACCGCTGCCGAGGTACGTGACGCCGCCGAGGCGGTCAAAGCCGCACTGGACCGTCACCTCGCGGCGGTCGAGAACCGCACGGGCGAGGACGACCCGGCCGTCTATGCCGCGTTCAACAGCCTTGCCTCGGCGGCGGAGGCGTACGACGAGCGCCTCTACGACCGCTATGACGAGGTGACCCCCTTCGAGATCCCGGGCGCGGACGACTCACTGCCGCCGTACGCCGGCCCCGAGGAGCCGAACGCGCTCAGCGTGCTGATCCGCCGGGACTACGCGGTGGTCGAGCCGCAGCGGCTGCTCGCACAGGCACAACGCATCGCAGACCTGGACCCCGAGGACGACCGCCCGGCGAATGCCCCGGTGGTCGGCGCGAGTGTGCACGCCGCACTCGGGGTTCTGTTCGGGGAGTACGAACCGGATGAAATCGCCTCCCGGCACAAGGAGTTCGGCCTGGAGGAGGGCGACTCCACGCTGTGGGTGTCGGCAACGGACGACACCCCGGAGCCGGGCGAGTGGCTGAGCACGCCGTTCGACCAGGCGGATCCGCAGCGGATCGTGTGCCGCTTCGACGTCAGCTCGGTCTTCGACGAGGACGAGCTGAGCGAGGATCCGGACGACCTCGACGAAGAAGCGGAGTCCTGACAGCGCCCGCTCCGTAGCGCAGGCCCCTGTCACGTCCGAGTGGCAGGGGCCTGTCGCATGCCGTCGGTACGGCGCGCTCTGCCGCGGCGCCCCCGCTGCTGTGCCTCGGTCAGCGTCGCCGGTTGCGGCGCCCTCGGTCACGGCGTCGGGGCGAGCAGCCCCTCGAGCAGCGTCCGCAGGCGCGTCGTGCGGTCCTGGGGCGGGGTCTCCGCCACGGCTCGCGGCAGCGCCTGGTCGACGCCGTGCACCACGGACAGATGGCGCTCGCCGCGGCTGAACGCGGTGTAGACCCACGGCCGGCTCAGCCCTTGCGCCGCGTCACCCGGCAGGACCACGACCGCCGCGGGCCAGCGCATCCCCGCGGCCTGGTGTGCCGTGAGCGCCCAGCCGTGGCGCACCGCCGATTCGACCCGCTCCTTCGGTACGACGACGGGGGCGCCGTCACAGTCGATGTGCAGGCCCTCCGCGTCCGCCGAGACGATGGTCCCGGGCAGCGTCCGGCCGAGCGCCGCGGCGTACGCGACCCGGTCGCCCGGGTCGAAGCCGCCGAACCGGCCCGGGCCGGGGTTGAGCCGCTGCTTGAGCGCCGCGTTGAGGGCGCGGGTGCCCGCGGAGCCGCCGTGCCCCACCGTGATCACCTGGGTCTGCTCGGGAGGCACCCCGATCGCCCGCGGCACGGAGTCGGCAACGAGCTGCACCGCACGGTGGACCGCCTCGCCCGCGTCCCGCACCGGGACGATGACGACCTCCTTGCCAGGCGCCTCCACCTGGTTCAGCTCGCCGATGCCGATGCCCGAGACCAGCTCTCCGATCGGGCCGGCGTCCGGCGTACGGGAGGCGATCTGCGGGCAGACCCTGGCGGCCAGCACATCCGCGAATACCCGGCCCGCACCCGCCGAGCAGAGGACACCGGGGTCGCCGCTCAGCACCAGCCGGCTGCCGTCCGGCATCGACTCGACCAGCATCGTGGCGGTCTCCACGTCCAGCTGTGGCGCGTCCAGCACGACCAGGAGGTCGAGCGCGAACGCCCCGTCCCCGTCCCTGCCCGGTCCCTCCGCGCCGGAGAGCAGCCCGCTGACAGTTACCGCGTCGGGGCCGAGCCGCCCGCGGCCGTTCTCGCTGTGGACCGCGACGACCGCGCGCAGCCCGAGCGCAGCGGCGGCTTCGGCCAGCGCGACCGGCTCGGCGCGCGCCGCCTCGCCGCCGGTGTGCGCCACCAGGCCGCTCGCCGCGAGCGCGCGGACCAGCTCGGTGGGCTCCGCCGCTTCCCACCTGGTGTCGGCGCCGGTCTTGGCCAGTCGCGCCAGGCCGTCCGCGAGGCTCTCCTCCGCGAGGGCGTACCGGTCGAGCCCCAGCAGCACCGGTACGGCAGGCTGCCCGGGCTCCTCGCCGTCCGTCGCCTCTTCCTCGATGCCGTCCTGGAACACCAGCACCGCGCCGTCCGCGATGGCCTGGTGCAGTGCCTCGTCCGGATCGGGCACCGACCGCTCGGCCAGCGCCCCGCGCACCGCGGACGACTCCAGCGCGGTGTGGCCCTGGTGGCCGGCGCGCTCCAACTGCCAGGTCACCAGGGCCGCCGTCCGGCGCTCGTCGCCCGGGCCGCACTCCGCGCCGAGCAGCGCCCGGGCGAAGCCGTCGGCCTGCTCGGGCCGGACGCCGGGCACGGACAGCAGCCGCCACGGGTCCTCGCGCAGGACGTCCGCGGCCTGCTCACCGAGCGCGTCCGCCACCTGCGGCGCCAGTGCCTCGGGCGCACCGCCCTCGGTGAGCACGGTCCCTACGGCCGAGACGGTCTCCGGCGCGTCCGCCACGGGTGCCCGCGCCGGCTCCGGAGCCCGCGGCCGCACCGGCTCGGCCGCCGCGGGCGCGGGTCGCCTCGGGGCGGGCGCGGTGGGGGTCCGGCCGGCGGAGCGAGGGGGAGAGTCGAAGAACGCGGTTCCGGACTTCTCGCCGCTCTCCACGGCCCGTACCGCAGCGAGCAGATCGGCGGCTGTCCCGCTCAGCTTGGCGCCGGCCTCGATGGACCCCGCCTTCTCGGCCCTGCGCTGCTCGATCCGGGCCCGCAGCTCCCGCTGCGCGGCAAGCTCGGCCTCGGCCTCGGACAGCTCGCCCGCCTTCTCGACGCCCTCCGCACCAGGAGCGGCCTTGTCGGCAGCGTCCGCAGAGCCTCCAGCGGCCTCGTCGGCAGCGTCTGCAGGGCCTTCGTCGGCGGCCTCGGGCGCGTCAGGCTCGGCGGCTTCCGGTGCCGGGGCAGCGGCCTCGTCCACGGTGGCGCGGTCCTCGGCCGGGGGCTCGGCCCGCCGCTCAGCGGCTGTTGGGGGCGGCGTCCCCTCGGAAGGCGCAGTCACAGCGTGCTCCAGTCCTGGTCGGGATATCGGTGCACGGGCGCCGACACATCGTCGAGCGCCTGGCAGATCTCGTCAGGAAGACTAAGCGCCTCCACTGACAACGCGGCCGTGAGCTGCTGCGCGTTGCGTGCGCCGACGATCGGGGCCACCACCCCCGGCCGGTCCCGCACCCACGCCAGCGCCACCTGAAGCGCCGTCGCCGCCAGCCCGTCCGCCGCCGTCGCCACCGCGTCCACGATGCTGCTCGCCGCCTCGTCGAGATACGGCTCCACGAACGGCGCCAGCTCCGAGGCACCCCGCGAGTCCGCCGGAGTCGCATGACGGTACTTCCCGGTCAGCACCCCGCGGCCGAGCGGCGACGACGGCAGCAGCCCGACCCCCAGGTCCAGGGCGGCGGGCAACACCTCCCGCTCGACCCCCCGCTGCAGGAGTGAGTACTCCATCTGCGTACTGGCCAGCCGCGTCCGCACCCCGGGCGAGGCCAGCTGCCAGGTCGCGGCCTTTGCCAGCTGCCAGCCGCAGAAGTTCGACACGCCCGCGTACCGCGCCCGCCCGCTGCTCACCGCTATGTCCAGCGCCTGGAGCGTCTCCTCCAGCGGGGTGTCCGGATCGAAGGCGTGCACCTGCCACAGGTCGACGTAATCCGTCCCGAGCCGCTCCAGCGACGCGTCGAGCGCGGCGAGGAGATGCCCGCGCGAGCCGTCGAAACGCCGGTCCGGGTCGGGGACGCTGCCCGCCTTCGTCGCGATGACCAGATCGCGCCTGGGGACGAGCCGCTCGATGAGCTGTCCCAGCAGATACTCGGAATCTCCGCCGCCGTACACATCAGCGGTGTCGACCAGCGTCCCGCCCCCCTCCCAGAACGCCTTCAGCTGGTCGGCAGCGTCGTGCTCATCGGTGTCCCGGCCCCATGTCAGGGTGCCGAGCCCGATCCGGGACACGCGCAGGCCGGTACGGCCGAGTTGCCTCTGCTCCATGGGCGCTGAGATTACTGGCCAGGGGGCAACCCCGAGAGAGCCTGTGGACAACCTCCCCCTGACGGATCGCCGGAACCCGCGCTAGAGTCCGCGGAACAGGGACGTTACTGATCAGTAAGAGGGAGCGGTTATGCGGCTCGGCATCAACCTCGGCTACTGGGGCGCGGGGATGGACGGCGACAATCTCGCGGTCGCCAAGGAGGCCGACAAGCTCGGCTACGACGTCTGCTGGGCCGCCGAGGCGTACGGCTCCGACGCCCCCACCGTCCTCACCTGGGTCGCCGCCCAGACCGAGCGCATCGACGTCGGCTCGGCGATCATGCAGATCCCGGCCCGCCAGCCCGCCATGACCGCGATGACCGCCGCCACCCTGGACTCCCTCTCCGGCGGCCGTTTCCGCCTCGGCCTCGGCGTCTCCGGCCCGCAGGTCTCCGAAGGCTGGTACGGCGTCAAGTTCGACAAGCCGCTCTCCCGCACCCGTGAGTACGTCGAGATCGTCCGCAAGGCGATGGCTCGCGAACGCCTGTCGTACGAGGGCGAGCACTGGACGCTCCCGCTGCCGGAAGGACCGGGCAAGCCGATCAAGCTCACGGTCCACCCGCAGCGCGAGCACATCCCGCTGTACATCGCCGCGATCGGCCCCAAGAACCTGGAGCAGACCGGCGAGATCGCGGACGGCGCGCTGCTGATCTTCCCGTCCGCGGACCACCTCGAGGACACCACGATCAAGCATCTGCGGGCGGGCCGCGAGAAGGCCGGAGAGACGATGGAGGGTTTCGACGTCTGCCCGACGCTGCCGCTCGCGGTCGGCGAGGACGTGGCCGGTCTTGCCGACATGTTCCGTCCGTACACCGCGCTGTACGTCGGCGGCATGGGTAGCCGCAAGCAGAACTTCTACAACCAGCTTGCACAGCGCATGGGTTACGAGAAGGAAGCCGCCGAGATCCAGGACAAGTACCTGTCCGGTGACAAGGGGGGAGCGGCCGCCGCGGTCCCGCACCAGCTGATCGACCAGACGACGCTGCTGGGTCCGGTGGAGCGGATCGCCGAGCGGATGGCGGCGTACGCCGCGGCCGACGTCACCACGCTGACCATCTCCCCGGCCGGTTTCACGCTCGACGAGCGGCTGACGGCCCTGCGGGCGGGGACCGAGGCCCTGGAGCGTGCCGGGCTCGCGTAACGCGGCCGCTGAACGGCCTGCCTGCGCTGACGCCCCCTTTCGCAAGGGGGCAAGTCTGCGGCCGTGGTGGGGGCTCGGGGGGTCTTCCCCGCCACGGCCGTCATGCATCACAACGCCGGAAAGCGGGCTCCGGTTACGGCCGGCACCCATGCCGCCGTCCTCCGTTCGGCGGAGTTGTGCGACTCACCTGTTGCCTCGACTCCCGTAGCGCATTTGACTCGTTCTTTGCGGATGTCTTCTGCGGATGTCTTCATGGAGGTGGCAGTGATGCTCTCGGCCCGAAGTCTCTTCCAGGAAATTGTCGACAGCGACGACGCCTTCCAGCTCTTCTGCTCCATCGCGGCCAGCGGCGAGGCGCAGGGCGGCTGGGAGAACGGCCGTATTGCCGCCCTGGTGCCCGAGAGCATGAGCGCCCTCGCGCCCAAGATCACCCGGCACGGTGCCGACGAGGACAAGCACGGCCGGCTCTTCGACGCCCTGCTCAAGAAGCGCGGACTGGAACCGGTCCTCGTCCCGCCCGAGACCGACTACACGATGCTGCTCGAAGAGCAGGGCATCGGACTCACCCACGAGAAGCTGCGCCGCGACGAGCCGCTGACCGAGGAGGACATCGTCGTCTACCTCTCGCACAGCAGGGTCACCGAGCAGCGGGCCGCAGACCAGATGGACATGCTCGTGAAGTACTTCGGGAACCATCCCGAACTGGGCAGGGCCATCACCATGATCTGCAACGACGAGGACAACCACCTGGCGTACTGCCACGAGGAGTTGCTGCGGCTGGCCGCCGCCGGGCACGGCCGTACGATCCAGCGGGTCCTGCGCGAGAGCGCCCTCGCCGAGATCAAGGTCTACCGCGATGTGAGCCTCGCCGTGATGGACCACATGGGACGGCTGCTGCACTGGCCCAAGGCCAAGTCCGCGACGCTGGCCGCGGGTATCCACGCCATGTACGCGTACGAACGGTTCGGGGGCTGGCACCGGATGGTCAGCCTGAAGATGCCCGAGCGCCGGGGCGCCCTCGACGGGCCTGCCGCCGCCGCTCCCGCCTTCTGAGAGCGGCTGGGGCGGCTACAGCCAGCCGCGGCGCTTGAACAGCCGGAACAGGCCGTACACCGCCCCGGCCATCAGCAGCAGCACCGCCGGATACGCCCACACCCACCGCAGCTCCGGCATGTGGTCGAAGTTCATGCCGTAGATCCCCGCGACCATCGTCGGAACTGCGACCATGGCCGCCCACGCCGAGATCTTGCGCACGTCGTCGTTCTGCCGCACGCCCATCTGCGCGAGATGGGCGGACAGGACGTCCGACAGCAGCCGGTCCAACGAATCCACCTGCTCGTTCGCTCGCGTCAGATGGTCGCTCACGTCCCGGAAGAACGGCTGCGAGTGCTCATGGACGAACGGCACGCCCGCGCTCGTAAGACGGGCCATCGGAGCCGACAGCGGCCCGGCGGCGCGGCGAAACTCAAGTACCTGCCGCTTGAAGGTGTAGATCCGCATGGCGCTGTTGCGTGCGTGGCCGCCGGCGGGTGCGAAGACCTCGGTCTCCAACTCCTCCAGGTCCACCTGGAGCTCAGCGGCGACATCGATGTAATGGTCAACGACCGCGTCACTGATCGCGTACAGAACCGCGGTCGGGCCGTGCGTGAGGACCTCGGGCTCGGCTTCGAGCCGCTGGCGCACCGCCGCGAGCGGCGCGCCCTCACCGTGCCGGACCGTCACCACGAACGAGTCGCCTATGAAGACCATCAGCTCGTCGGTGGTGACGGCGTCGCTCTCCGGCTCGTACACCACTGGCTTGAGAACCATGAACAGCGAGTCGTCATACACCTCGAGCTTGGGGCGCTGGTGTGCGTGGAGCGCGTCTTCCACCGCCAGCGGATGCAGCCCGAACTCCGCCGCGACATGATCGAACTCCTTCTCGGACGGCTCGTAAAGACCGATCCAGAGAAAGGCGTCGCCGGTCGCCCGAGCCTCGTCCAGGGCGTCGGAGAAGCCGGACGGGCCCTCGGTCCGGCGCCCGTTGCGGTAAATGGCACAGTCCACGATCACGGCGCGCATTCTTCCTTGCATACGGCCCGGGCGCACCCTGGGGCGCCGCTCCGCCTAGGCTGACGGGCATGGCCACGCTGATCCTCGTACGCCACGGACGCTCCACCGCCAACACCGCGGGGGTGCTCGCCGGCTGGACCCCTGACATTTTTCTCGACGAGCGCGGCGCCGCGCAGGCGGCCGCGCTGCCCGAGCGGCTCGCCGACGTGCCGATCGCCGCCGCCGTCAGCAGCCCCCTGGAGCGCTGTCTGCAGACCCTGCAGCCGCTGCTGGACGCCCGGCCCGGCCTTGAACTGGAGACCGACGAGCGGATCGGCGAGTGTCACTACGGCGACTGGTCGGGGCGCAAGCTGGCCGAGCTCGCGGACGAACCGCTCATGGAGGTCGTGCAGCAGCACCCGTCCGCGGCGGCGTTCCCCGGCGGCGAGTCGATGCGGGCCATGCAGGCGCGCGCCGTCGACGCCGTACACGAATGGAACGCGCGCGTCGACGCGGCGCACGGCGAGGACGCGGCGTATGTGATGTGCTCGCACGGCGACATCATCAAGTCCCTGGTGGCGGACGCGCTCGGCATGCATCTCGATCTCTTCCAGCGGGTTCATGTAGAGCCGTGTTCCGTGACCGCGATCCGTTACACCCGCACTCGTCCATTTCTTCTGCGCCTCGGTGACACCGGGGACTTCGGCTCGCTCACGCCGCGCGGGAACGGAGGCGGCAACGGCGGTGGCGGGACCGCGGTCGTCGGGGGCGGCGCGGGCGCCCCGTGATCGCTCCCCGCAGTAGGGTGGACGGGCTGAAAACCCGTATGTCCGCTCGACCGTAGTCCACAGCAGCCGATATCGACCGACCCACGATCCCGAGGGAGACAGAACGTGTCCCGTCAGGTGTTCCTCTACGACCCGCCGGACCGTTTCGTGGCCGGTACGGTCGGGCTGCCTGGGCGCCGTACGTTCTTCCTGCAGGCTTCGGCCTCAGGACGCGTCACCAGCGTAGCCCTGGAGAAGACCCAGGTGGCCGCGCTCGCCGAGCGGATCGACGAGCTGCTGGACGAGGTCGTACGCCGTACCGGGGGCAACGCGCCGGTGCCGGCCGTCGCGCCCACCGACGTCGCGGACACCGCACCTCTGGACGCTCCGGTGGACGAGGAGTTCCGGGTCGGCACGATGGCGCTGGCGTGGGACGGCGAGGAACAGCGCATGATCGTCGAGGCTCAGGCGCTGGTGGAGCTGGACGCGGACTCCGAGGAGGACCTCGCGGAGGCCGAGGAACGGCTGCTGCAGGACGAGGAGAACGGCCCGCCGATGCTGCGCGTCCGGCTGTCCGGGGCGCAGGCGAGGGCCTTTGCCAAGCGCGCGCTGGACGTGGTGAACGCCGGCCGGCCGCCGTGCCCGCTGTGCAGCCTGCCGCTCGACCCGGAAGGACATGTATGCCCGCGCCAGAACGGATACCGCCGCGGAGCCTGACGGCGCGGGATCTCCTCGCCAAGGGCGAGCTCACCGTGCGCGGACGGGTCCGCGAGGCGTCCAACGCGGTCCTGTACTGCTCCGTCTCGTACGAGGGCGATCAGGCCCACTGCGTGTACAAGCCGGTCGCCGGGGAGCGGCCGCTGTGGGACTTCCCGGACGGAACGCTCGCGCAGCGCGAGGTGGCGGCGTACGAGCTGTCCGAGGCGACCGGGTGGGGCCTCGTGCCGCCGACGGTCCTGCGGGACGGCCCGTACGGCGAGGGCATGGTCCAGCTCTGGATCGAGGCGGACCCGTCGGCGTCGCTGCTCGCGCTGGTCGAGGACGAGGAGCCGGGCGACGGCTGGAAGGCGGTCGGCTTCGCGGAGGTGGGCGAGGGGCGTACGGCGCTGCTGGTGCACGCGGACGATGTGCGGCTGCGGCGGCTGGCGGTGCTGGACGCGGTGATCAACAACGGTGACCGGAAGGGTGGGCATCTGCTGCCGACTGCGGACGGCCATCTGTACGCGATCGACCATGGGGTCACGTTCAACGTGGACGACAAGCTGCGGACGCTGCTGTGGGGCTGGGCGGGGGACCCGCTGCCGCCCGAGGCGACCTCTGCGCTGGCCACGCTGGCGGCGGCGCTGGACGAGGGCGAACGGCTGTCCACCCGTCTGGCGGAGCTGCTGACGGGGGCGGAGGTGGAGGCGGTGCGGTCGAGGGTGGGCGCGCTGCTGGGGGCGGGGAGGCATCCGGTGCCGTCGGGGGAGTGGCCGGCGATTCCCTGGCCGCCGGTGTGAGGTGCTGGGGTTTTCTCCCAGCCCCGAGCCACCCACACGGCCGCGGGCGGCCACGCAGCGCGCCCCCGGCCGGCGACACATCCCCGTGCAACGCGAAGACCGCCCAACCAGCCAAGCAGTCGCCGGATCCGGTTCGTATGCGGAACGGGCGTCCGGTTACGCTCATGTCATGCATGCCTGGCCCGCTTCTGACGTCCCCGCCCTGCCTGGCAAGGGCCGCGACCTCCGGATCCACGACACCGCGACCGATGGTCCCGTGACCCTCGACCCCGGTCCCGTCGCCCGTATCTATGTCTGCGGCATCACGCCGTACGACGCGACCCACATGGGTCACGCGGCAACTTACAACGCGTTCGACCTCGTTCAGCGCGTGTGGCTCGACACCAAGCGGCAGGTTCACTACGTCCAGAACGTGACGGACGTCGACGACCCGCTCCTCGAGCGCGCCATCCGCGACGGGCACGACTGGACCGAGCTCGCCGAGCGCGAGACCGCGCTCTTTCGCGAGGACATGACCGCACTGCGGATGCTTCCCCCGCAGCATTACATCGGCGCCGTCGAGGCCATACCCGGCATCGTGCCGCTCGTCGAGCGGCTCCGGGACGCGGGTGCCGCGTACGAGCTCGAAGGTGACGTGTACTTCTCCGTGGAGGCCGACCCGCACTTCGGCGAGGTGTCCAACCTCGACGCCGAGGCGATGCGGCTCCTGTCCGCCGAGCGCGGCGGCGACCCCGACCGCCCGGGCAAGAAGAACCCCCTCGACCCGATGCTGTGGATGGCCGCCCGTGAGGGCGAGCCGAGTTGGGACGGCGGCACCCTCGGGCGCGGGCGGCCCGGATGGCACATCGAGTGTGTGGCCATCGCCCTGGACCACCTCGGCATGGGATTCGACGTACAGGGCGGCGGCTCCGATCTCGCCTTCCCGCACCACGAGATGGGCGCGTCGCACGCCCAAGTCCTCACCGGCGAGTACCCCTTCGCCAAGGCGTACGTCCACGCCGGCATGGTCGCGCTCGACGGCCAGAAGATGTCGAAGTCCAAGGGCAATCTCGTCTTCGTGTCCAAGCTGCGCCGCGGCGGAGTCGACCCCGCCGCGATCCGGCTCGCTCTTCTCTCCCATCACTACCGCGCGGACTGGGAGTGGACCGACCAGGTCCTCCAGGACGCCGTCGAGCGTCTCGGCCGCTGGCGCGCGGCCGTCTCCCGGCCCGACGGGCCGCCCGCCGACGCCCTCGTCGAGGAGATCCGCGCCGCTCTCGCGAACGACCTCGACGCGCCCGCAGCGCTGGCCGCCGTCGACCGCTGGGGCGCCCGCCAGCAGTCCGAGGGCGGTACGGACGAGGGCGCGCCCGGCCTCGTCTCGCGTGCCGTCGACGCTCTGCTGGGCGTAGCGCTGTAAACCCCGGACGACGCCTCAGTGGGCGCCGGGTGGGTCTGTGCCCACCCGGCGCCCTTTGCGCGGGAGTTGCCCTTACTGCTTGTTGACGACACGCCGGACGTCCACTCCGCTTGCGCGAAGTGCGTTTGGAATCAAGCTGATTGGGAGTTCCGGGCATTTCGCCTTGAAGGCCGGCTCCCGCTCGACCGGCACGATCAGCCGGGCGACGAGGTCACGACCGTCCCGCTGACCGGTGACTGGGAGCAGGGGCCCAACTGGCAACGGCATCGAGCGCACCCCGGACGGCAGCGCGCTGCTCCTGGTCAACATCGTGGCCGGGGGCGGCGGCCTGATGTGCGTCGACCCGCGCACCGGAGTGGCCCGCAGCGTCGACATCGGGGATACCCGGCTTCCCAACGGCGATGGCCTGTTGCTGCTGGGCCGCACTCTCTATGTCGTGCAACAGCAGCAGAACGCCGTCGATGTGCTGCGGCTCAATGAGTCCGGCACACGGGGCATTGCGATCGCGCGCATCACCGATCCCGAGCGCTTCAAGATCCCCACGACGGCCGCGGCCTGGGGCGACCGGATCTACTTGCCCTGTCGCGCCGACCCCCGGCACGACGTACGACGTGGTCGCGGTGGATCAGGTCCGACGGTGAGCACGAACTGAGTACGAACTGAGAACGGAGCGGGGCGGTGCCCGGTCGGCGCCGCCCGGCATCCGCTCCCGTACCTCAGTCATCCGAGGAATCTTCGTCCTCAGCCTCAGGCCCAGGCTCCGCCTCGGGATCCGGCTCCGCACGCGGTGGCATCGGCGGCCGGGTCCGCCCGCTGGAGGGGTCGCGCAGATACGAGCTGCCCTCGCCGCCGTCCGTCGCATGCCCGGGGCCGCCGTCGCGCCTGCGCAGATACCGTTCGAATTCGCGGGCGATCGCCTCACCCGACGCCTCGGGAAGCTCCGCGGTGTCCCGCGCCTCCTCCAGCGTCTGGACGTACTCCGCCACTTCGCTGTCCTCGGCGGCCAGTTGATCCACGCCGAGCTGCCACGCCCGTGCGTCCTCGGCCAGTTCGCCCAGGGGAATCCGGAGGCCGATCAGGTCCTCGAGGCGGTTGAGCAGCGCCAGCGTCGCCTTGGGGTTGGGCGGCTGCGACACATAGTGCGGCACCGCGGCCCACAGGCTCACTGCCGGCACACCCGCGTGCGTGCACGCCTCCTGGAGGATGCCGACAATGCCGGTCGGCCCCTCGTACCTGGTCTCCTCCAGGTCCATGGTCCGCGCCAGATCCGGATCGGAGGTGATGCCGCTGACCGGCACCGGACGGGTGTGCGGGGTATCGCCGAGCAGCGCGCCCAGAATCACCACCATCTCGACGCCCAGTTCATGGGCGAAGCCCAGGATCTCGTTGCAGAATGAGCGCCAGCGCATGGAGGGCTCGATGCCGCGGACCAGCACCAGATCCCGCGGCTTGTCGCCGCCGATGCGGACGACCGAGAGCCGGGTGGTGGGCCAGGTGATCTTCCGTACCCCGCCGTCCAGCCACACCGTGGGCCGATTGACCTGGAAGTCGTAGTAGTCCTCGGCGTCGAGCGCCGCGAACACCTCGCCCTTCCATTCCCGGTCCAGGTGTGCGACCGCGGTGGAGGCGGCGTCGCCGGCGTCGTTCCAGCCCTCGAACGCGGCCACCATGACCGGGTCGATCAGCTCGGGAACCGCCTCGAGCTCGATCACCCAGTGCCTCCTTCCGAAGTTCCCTTGTCTACGCCCCAACCTTACGGCTTACAAGGTGCCCGGCCGCAGCCCCCTGCACGGCCGGGTGAACTTCCGCTCGATAGGGCATACGTCGGAGAACCGCAGCAGCTGGCCATCGATTCATCCGAGCTGTGTTCGAGAAGTTTCGTCCCAACCCTGGACGTTGCCGCCTGGACGGCGCTATACATCGGATGACCGGAAGAGGTCCGATGTTCTTCTCAGGAGGGTGTGCATGAGTCAGGCCGTCACGGAGTTCGAGGTTCACGACATCCGTTTTCCCACCTCGGAACGGCTCGACGGCTCCGACGCCATGAATCCCGACCCCGACTATTCCGCCGCCTATGTGGTCATACGCACGTCCGACGGGGCCGAGGGTCACGGCTTCTGCTTCACCATCGGGCGTGGCAACGATGTCACCGCAGCCGCCATCGAGGCGCTGCGACCGTACGTCATCGGGCGCCCGGCTCCCTGTACGGCAGCCGACCTTGCCGCGCTCCACATCGACCTGACCCATGACTCGCAGCTGCGCTGGCTCGGCCCCGAGAAGGGCGTGATGCACATGGCGGCCGGCGCGGTCGTCAACGCCGCCTGGGACCTGGCTGCCCGGCGCGCCGGGCAGCCGGTGTGGGAGTTCCTCGCCTCGATGACGCCCGAGGAGCTCGTCTCGCTCGTCGACTTCCGCTATCTGACGGACGTCCTGACCCCGGACGAGGCCCTGGCGATTTTGCGCACTGCCGAACCCGGCCGGGCCGAGCGGGCCGGGCGACTGCGCGAGCAGGGCTATCCCGCGTACACCACCTCACCCGGCTGGCTCGGCTACTCCGACGAGAAGCTGGTCAGGCTCGCCAAGGAGGCCGTGGCCGACGGCTTCGGCCAGATCAAGCTGAAGGTCGGCGGGGACATCGACGACGACATCCGGCGCATGAAGCTGGCCCGCTCCGCCGTCGGACCTGCCGTACGCATTGCCGTGGACGCCAACCAGCGCTGGGACGTCGCCGACGCGGTGCGCTGGATGAAGGCGCTCGCGCCGTACGAGCCGCACTGGATCGAGGAGCCGACCAGCCCCGACGACATCCTCGGCCACGCCGCCGTACGCGCGGGCCAGCCGGTCAAGGTCGCCACCGGCGAACATGCCGCCAACCGCGTCGTGTTCAAACAGCTGCTCCAGGCTGGGGCCGTCGACTTTGTGCAGATCGACGCCGCGCGGGTGGCCGGAGTCAACGAAAACGTCGCGATCCTGCTGCTCGCCGCCAAATACGGCGTCCCGGTCTGCCCGCACGCCGGCGGGGTGGGACTGTGCGAGCTCGTCCAGCATCTCGCCATGTTCGACTACGTCGCCGTCTCCGGCAGCTGGGAGGACCGCGTCATCGAGTACGTCGACCACCTCCACGAGCACTTCGCCGACCCCGCCGAGATCGCCTCCGGGCGCTATGTCGCCCCGCGCGCCCCGGGCTTCTCCGCCCGCATGCTCCCCGAGTCGATCGCCGCCCACCGCTATCCGGAAGGGCCCGTCTGGCAGGCCCGCCGCACCATCGAGGAGATCAATTCATGACGACGACAAGGGACTTCGCGGCACGGGACTTCGAGGGACTGTCCGCCCTGGTGACCGGCGGCGCGTCGGGCATCGGGGCCGCCGTGGTGACGCTGCTGCTCCAGCGCGGGGCCCGCGTCGCCGTCCTCGACCGCGAGACCTCGGGAGCGCCCGACGGTGTCCTGGCGCTCAAGGCCGACGTTACCGACGACGAAGCCGTACGAGCCGCCGTGGACGCGGCCGCGGCGGAGTTCGGCGCCCTGCACACCGTCGTGTCCAACGCCGGCACCGGCGCCATCGGCACTGTCGCGGACAACACCGACGACGAATGGCAGCGCGTCCTCGACATCAACGTGCTGGGCATGGTGCGCGTCGCCCGGCACGCCCTGCCGCATCTGCGGCGCTCCGCCGCGGACCGCCCCGGCGAGGTGTCCATCACCCAGACCTGCTCCATCGCCGCCACCGCCGGGCTGCCACAGCGCGCCCTCTACAGCGCAAGCAAGGGCGCGGTCCTCTCCCTCACCCTCGCCATGGCCGCCGACCATGTGCGCGAGGGCATCCGCGTCAACTGCGTCAACCCCGGCACCGTCGACACCCCGTGGGTCGGCAGCCTGCTCGGCCAGGCCGACGACCCCGCTGCCGAACGCGCCGCCCTGGAGGCCCGCCAGCCCACAGGACGGCTGGTCACGGCCGACCAGGTGGCCGCCGCCATCGTGTACCTCGCCAGCCCCGCCGCGGCCGCCGTCACGGGCACGGCACTCGCGGTCGACGGCGGAATGCAGGGCCTGCGCCTGCGCCCCTCGAACTAAGCGCCACCTGAGCCGACACCACCGAAGGACGGGACACCAATGAGAGTGCGTACGACAAGTGCCGCGGCCTGCGCGGTGCTGCTGGCCGTGACGGCCCTCGCGGGCTGCAATCGCGCCTCGGACAGCGCGTCCGGCGCCGGCAAGGTCGGCATCGATCTGCCGCGCAGCGACAGTGACTTCTGGAACTCGTACCAGCAGTACATCGAGAAGGGCGTCAAGGACGGCGAGGTCGACGCACTGTCCCTGACCAACTCCCAGAACGACATCGGAAAGCTGGTCGCCAACGTCCAGACCTTCACCGACCAGGGCGCCAAGGCCGTCGTCATGGCCCCGCAGGACACCGGCGCGATAGCCGAGTCGCTGCAGAGCCTGGAGGAGAAGAAGATCCCCGTAATCAGCGTCGACACCCGGCCCGACAAGGGCAGTGTCTACATGGTGGTCCGGGCCGACAACCGCGCGTACGGAGAGAAGGCCTGCCAGTACCTCGGCGAGCAGCTGAAGGGCAAGGGCAAGGTCGTGGAGTTCCAGGGTGACCTGTCCTCCATCAACGGCCGCGACCGCTCCGAGGCCTTCAAGTCCTGCATGACCGAGAACTTCCCCGGCATCAGGGTCTTCGAGCTGGCCACCGACTGGAAGGGCGACGTCGCCTCCGCCAAGCTCCAGTCCACGCTCGCCGCACACCCTGACATCAACGGCATCTACATGCAGGCCGGCGGTGTCTTCCTGCAGCCCACCCTCGCGCTCCTGGAGCAGAAGAAGCTGCTGAAGGCCCCCGGCACCCCGGGCCACATCACGATCATCTCCAACGACGGCATCCCCGAGGAGTTCGACGCCATCAAGGCCGGGAAGATCGACGCCACCATCTCCCAGCCCGCCGACCTGTACGCCAACTACGCGCTGTACTGGGCCAAGCAGGCGCTGGACGGAAAGACCCCCAAGGAGGGGCCGACCGACCACGACTCCACCGTCATCAAGATCCCGAACGGGTTCGAGGACCAGCTGCCCGCGCCGCTGGTGACCAAGGAGAACGTGGACGACCCCAAGCTGTGGGCAAACCAGCTGGAGAAGAAGAGCTAGCCATGGCGCACCAGGTCCCACCAGCCGCCGTGGAGGCGGAGGGAATCGTCAAGCGCTTCGGTCCGACCGTGGCGCTCGACGGTGTCCGCCTGACCGTCGCGCCCGGTGAGTCGCACGCACTCGTCGGGCGCAACGGCGCGGGCAAGTCCACCCTCGTCAGCGTCCTGACCGGGCTGCACAAGCCGGACGCGGGCACGGTGACCTTCAGCGGCGAGCCCGCGCCGGCCTTCGGGGACACGGCGGCCTGGCAGTCCAAGGTCGCCTGCGTCTACCAGAAGTCGATGGTCGTGCCCGATCTCACGGTCGCCGAGAACCTGTTCTTGAACCGCTTCGACACAAGCAGCCGGTTCATCAGCTGGCGGCGGCTGCGGCGGCGCGCCCGAGAACTGCTCGCCGGGTACGGAGTGAACGTCGACCCGGGCGCCCGTGCGAAGGATCTCGCCGTGGAGCAGCGGCAGTTCGTCGAGATCGCGCGTGCGCTCTCCTTCGGCGCGCGGCTGATCATCCTCGACGAGCCCACCGCCCAGCTGGATGCCCGCGGCATCCAGCGGCTCTTCGACAAGCTGCGTGAACTCCAGAGCCAGGGAGTGGCGTTCCTCTTCATCTCCCACCATCTGCAGGAGGTGTACGAATTGTGCACCGCCGTCACCGTCTACCGCGACGCCCGCCATGTGGTCACCGCTCCCGTCGCCGACCTCACCAAGGACGACCTGGTCACGGCGATGACGGGCGAGTCCACCGGCGGCTCGTCGACCTGGCACGCCCCTGTCGGGCTGATCCGCGACGAGGAGCCCGTGCTCCGTACTGAAGGGCTCACCCTGGAGGGGCAGTTCGAGCCGCTCGACCTCTCGGTGCGCTCGGGCGAGGTGCTGGGGCTCGCCGGGGCCGCGGCCAGCGGCAACACCGCCCTCGGCGAGACCCTGGTCGGCATGCGCAGGGCGAGCGCGGGGCGGATCACCGTACGCGGCCGGGACGTGAAGCCCGGCAGCGTCCCGCATGCGCTCGACGCCGGCATCGGCTACATCCCCGAGGACCGCCACCTCCAGGGGCTGGTCGCAGGCCGCAGCGTCGCCGAGAACGCCACGCTCACGGTCACCGACCAGCTCGGCCCCTGGGGGACCGTACTACCGTCTCGTACAAGGGAATTCGCCCAGTCCGTGATCTCTTCGCTCGACATCAAGACACAGGGGCCCGAGCAGCCCGTCTCCGGGCTCTCCGGCGGCAATCAGCAGAAGGTCGTGGTCGCCCGCGCGCTGGCTCGCAACCCGAGCGCGCTGGTGGCTCTGCGGCCCACCGCGGGAGTGGATGTGAAGTCCAAGGACTCGCTGCTGTCCGTTGTACGAGGGGTGGCGGACCAAGGCAGCGCGGCCGTGATCATCTCGGACGAGCTGGACGATCTGCGGGTCTGCGACCGGGTGCTCGCCCTCTTCCACGGGCGGGTGGTCGCGACGTTCGGGAGCGGGTGGACCGACCGCGAACTGGTCGCCGCCATGGAAGGTGTGGGGGAGCAGGAATGACCGGGACAATACGGCCGCTGACGGCCGACGAGACCAAGAGCGACGGCCCGCGCAGCCGGCTGCGGCTGATCAGGTGGAGCGACTTCTCGCTGGTGCCGGTGATCCTGGTGCTGATGGTGATCGGCTTCATCGTCTCGCCGGTCTTCCTCACCTCCAACAATCTGATCAGCGTGGTCCAGCAGTCCTCCGAACTCAGCCTGTTGGTGCTGGGGCAGGCGCTGATCCTGATCTGCGGCCGGATGGACCTGTCGCTGGAGTCGACGATCGGCATCGCGCCGGTCATCGCCATGTGGCTGGTCCTGCCGACGCAGGGCGGGCGCTTCGCGGGCCTGGAACTGCTGCCCGTCTGGATGGCGATCCCGGTCTGTCTGCTGGTCGGCATGGTCATCGGCGCGGTCAACGGCTTCCTGATGCTGAAGCTGCGCGTCAACGGCTTCATCGCCACCCTCGGCATGCTCACCATGCTGCGCGGCCTCCACATCGGCATCACCGAGGGCAAGTCGATCACCGATGTACCGGAGTCCTTCCGGTACTTGGGCAAGACCGACTGGCTCGGCGCGCCGGCCGCCGTGTGGATCTGTCTGGCGCTGTTCGCGATCGGCGGAGCGGCGCTGGCCTATCTGCGGCACGGACGTGCGCTGTACGCGATCGGCGGAAACCCGGAGGCGGCCAGGGCAGCGGGCATCCGCGTCGACCGGATCACCTGGATCGTGCTCGCCATCGGCGGGCTGCTGGCCGCCTTCGCGGGCATCCTCTACACCGGCCACTACGGTTCGGTCGCGGCCACCCAGGGCAACGGCTGGATCTTCCAGGTGTTCGCCGCGGCAGTGATCGGCGGGATCAGCCTCAAGGGCGGCCGGGGCACGCTCTTCGGCGCGCTGACCGGCGTGCTGACGCTGCAGCTGGTCGTCAATGTGATGACGCTGGGTGGGGTGCCGGCGCTGTGGAACCAGTTCCTCAATGGCGCGATCATCATTGTGGCGCTGGTGATCTCGCGCTTCGCGAGCGGCGAGAAGCAGGACTAGGCGCGGCCGCTGCGCGGGGCGTTTCCCCACCCCGCCCCTTTCCGTAACCGGGGCTCCGCCCCGGACCCCGGTCCTCAATCGCCGGACGGGCTG
>NZ_JBSFMS010000136.1:0-19518 GCF_053599675.1 Streptomyces sp. NPDC000880
GATCGGCGGCGCGCTGATCGCGGCGGTCGGCCCGGGGTGGGTGCTGGCCGTGGATGCCGCGGCGTTCGCGGTGGCGGGCGCGCTGCGTGCTTTCCTCGACGTCAGCCACATCCGCCCGCGCGAGCCCGGCGGCGGACTGCTGGCCGATCTGCGGGACGGCTGGAAGGAGTTCAGCAGCCGGCCGTGGCTGTGGGGCATCGTCGCCCAGTTCTCGGTGGTCGTCGCCGTCGTGGGCGCAGCCGAGTCGGTTTTCGGGCCGCTGGTCGCCCGGAACGAGCTCGGCGGCGCGGGCCCATGGGGCGTCGCGCTCGCCGCGTTCGGCGTGGGCACCCTCGGCGGAGCGCTGCTGATGATGCGCTGGAAGCCCCGGCGGATGCTGCTCGCCGGGACGCTGTGCGTGTTCCCGCTGGCCGCGCCGTCGGCCGCGCTCGCCTTGCCGCTGCCTGTCGCGGGACTCGCGGCGGTGATGCTTCTCAGCGGTGTGGCAATCGAGGTGTTCGGGGTCGCGTGGATGATGGCGCTGCACCAGGAGATCCCGGAGGACATGCTCTCCCGGGTCTCCGCGTACGACTGGTTCGGCTCCGTGGCAATGCTGCCGCTGGCCACCGCGCTCGCCGGTCCCGCGGAGAGCCTGTTCGGGCGGCGCGAGTCACTGTGGGGGTGCGCGGCGCTGGTGGTGCTGGTCACCGCCGCGGTGCTGTTCGTGCCGGACGTAAGGAATCTGACCCGCCGTACCAAGGAGGTCGCGGTGGGCACTGCCGAGACGCCCTCAGCCGACGCTGAAAGCCCCGTCGGGCGGCTCGGGTGACGCCACCGCGTCCGCGTCCCGTACCGCCGTCGCGTCGCCGATGAGCCGGGTCAGCGAGGGGCCGTGCTCGACCCGCGCCGGGAAGGCGTCGGCGGCGGTGCGGCGGGCCAGCGCGGCCGTGTCGATGGGGGTGTGCGAGGCGAGCAGCAGGGCGTTGCCGAAGCGCCGGCCGCGCAGCACGGCAGGTTCGGCGATCAGCGCGAGCTCGCCGAACACCGCGGCGAACGTGGCCAGTTGGGAGCGGAGGAAGGCGAAGGGCGCGCCGTCGGCGAGGTTGGCCGCATAGATCCCGCCGGGGCGCAGGACGCGCTCAGCCGCCCGTACGTACTCGACCGAGGTGAGATGGGCCGGTATCCGCGAGCCTCCGAAGACGTCCGCGATCAGTACGTGCGCCGTATCCGCTGGGGCCGCCTCGACCCAGGCGCGGGCGTCCGCGCCGTGCACCTCGATGCCTGATCCCGCGGGCAGCGGCAGATGCTCGGCGACGAGTTCCAGCAGTCCGCGGTCCGCCTCCACCACGTCCTGCCGCGAGCCGGGCCGGGTCGTGGCCACGTAGCGGGGCAGGGTCAGGGCACCGCCGCCGAGGTGGAGCAGATCGAGCGGTACGCCCTCGTCCGCGGCGCAGTCGACGACATGGGCGAGGCGCTGCGCGTACTCGAACTCCAGATGGGTGGGCGCGTCCAGGTCGACGTACGACTGGGGTGCGCCGTCCACCGTCAGCAGCCAGGCCCGCTCCCGGTCGACGTCGGGCATCAGCTTGGCGGTGCCGCCGTCGACGTCGCGCAGGACGGGTATCTGCTGGTTCACCGTCTCATTGTGCCCGTACATGTGCCCCGGCCGGCCTCCCGTGAGGTGCGGGAGGCCGGCCGAGGCCGATCAGACGAGTGCGCTGACCGTGCCGGCGCCGACCGTGCGGCCGCCCTCGCGGATCGCGAAGCCGAGGCCGGGCTCGAGCGGGATGTCACGCCCCAGCTCGACGGTCATGGAGACCGTGTCGCCCGGCCGCGCGACCGCCGCCTCACCGAGGTCGATGTCCCCGACGACGTCCGCGGTGCGGATGTAGAACTGCGGCCGGTAGCCGGTGGAGACCGGGGTGGTGCGGCCGCCCTCGCGGCCCGAGAGGACGTACACCTGCGCGGTGAAGCGCCGGCTCGGTACGACGCTGCCGGGCGCCGCCACGACATGCCCGCGGCGGACCGCGTCGCGCGCCATGCCACGCAGCAGCAGGGCGACATTGTCCCCGGCCTCCGCGGACTCCATCGGCTTGCCGAAGGTCTCCAGTCCCGTGACTACCGTTTCGGTGTCGGCCCCGAGCACCTGCACGCGGTCGCCTACACGCACGGTGCCGCGCTCGACAGCGCCGGTGACGACCGTGCCGCGCCCGGTGATGGTCAGGACGTTCTCCACCGGGAGCAGGAACGGCGCGTCCGTGTACCTGACGGGCATCGGCACATACGTGTCGACCGCGTCGAGCAGCGCCTCGACGGCCCCGGTCCAACGTGGGTCGCCCTCCAGCGCTTTGAGTCCCGACACCCGGACGACCGGCGCGGCGTCGCCGCCGTAACCATGGCCCGTCAGCAGCTCGCGGACCTCCAGCTCCACCAGGTCGGTGAGCTCGTCGTCGCCCGCGTCCGCCTTGTTGAGCGCGACGACGATGTGGTCGACGCCCACCTGGCGGGCGAGCAGGACGTGCTCGGCGGTCTGCGGCATGACCCCGTCGAGCGCGGAGACGACGAGGATCGCCCCGTCGAGCTGGGCTGCTCCGGTGACCATGTTCTTGATGTAGTCGGCATGGCCGGGCATGTCCACGTGGGCGTAGTGCCGGGTGTCGGTCTCGTACTCGACGTGCGCGATGTTGATGGTGATGCCGCGCTGCGCCTCCTCGGGCGCCCGGTCGATCCGGTCGAACGGCACGAACGTGCCGGTCCCGCGCTCGCTGAGAACCTTGGTGATGGCGGCGGTGAGAGTGGTCTTGCCGTGGTCGACGTGGCCCATGGTGCCGATGTTGAGGTGCGGCTTGGTGCGCACGTATGCCGTCTTGGGCATAGCTGTATCCCTCGGATTTCCTCGGAACTCGAAGCGTGATGGGGACCCCTGGGCCTTACCGACCCTCCCCCTGTGGGGTCCGCCGGACGATCCGGGAAGGGTCAGCTTCGGGCGCCGCCGAAGGGCGCTGCAGCAGCGGCTGCGGCCGCTGCGGGGAATGCGGCAGCCTTCGGCGCGTCCGCGACTGCGGACGGCGCTGCGAGGAAGGCGTACCGGAACATGTCGTCGATGATCGCTCACGGCCACGGCCGCGTCGAATGGTTTTCCGCGTACGGGAGTTCAGCCGGTCACAGATACGGCGTCGGCGAGATCACTCTGCGGGACGGCGCGGGTCATGGCGCTCACATTACGGCGATCACATCCCTTTGTCGGTTAGTCTCCCCGGGTGCTCGACCCCGTCCCCAGGCCGGCATCAGGCCTCACCGTCCGCTGCACCCGCGCGCTGTTGTCGCCGTGGTCGCGGCTGTCGCTGCTCGTGGCCATGCTGGTCGCGGCGGCCGTGACGGTGGTGCTGTACGAGCCGCAGCGGCTGCTGTCGGGCGGCTGGCCGCCGCAGCTGAGCGGCGCCGCGGCGGTGGTGCTGTTCGGCGTCGCGTACGGGGCGTGCACGGCGGCCTTCGTGCCGCGGCCGCTGCTCAATCTGGCGGCGGGCGCGCTCTTCGGCTCGCAGGCCGGCCTGGTCTCGGCGCTCGCCGGCACGGTGCTGGGCGCGGGCATCTCCTTCACGCTCGGTCGGCTGCTGGGGCAGGACGCGCTGCGGCCGCTGCTGCGGGGCCGCTGGCTGAAGGCGGCCGACACCCAGCTGAGCAGGCACGGCTTCCGCTCGATGCTGGCGCTGCGGCTCTTTCCCGGTGTGCCGTTCGCCGCGGCCAACTACTGCGCCGCCGTCTCCCGTATGGGCTCCGTGCCCTTCCTGCTGGCGACGGGACTCGGTTCGATCCCGAACACGGCGGCGTATGTGGTCGCGGGCAGCCGGGCGGGCTCCCCGACCTCTCCGGCGTTTCTGATCGCGATGGGATTCATCGTGGTGACCGGTCTTGCCGCGGGCGTGATCGCCTGGCGCAAGCGGCACCGGCTGCGGGGTCAGTGAGCCCCTGCGCCTTCGCCGACGGCCATTGCGCCTGCCCTCGGGCGGCTGACCTGATCCATGTGCTGGACCGCGGCCGGGTCGTGGAGAGCGGCGGGGTCGTGGAGAGCGGCGGGGTCGTGGAGAGCGGCACCATCGCCGAGTTGCTCTCGGACGAGGTCGAAGGACCGAAGGTGTTCCGCGATCTGTAGGCAGCCCGCGGACCCGAACACGACGTCGGCCCCAACTGGTGATGCCCCGCAAGGCAGATCCCACGGGGGCTGACGCAGCCCCGTCATCCGGGGACGCTACGCTTCCTCACAACTGGCGCATGATCGGGAACGCTACGCGCCGTCAGACCGTGATTATTTCTTGGGTGGCGTAGTTTTCCATGTCTTGGTTCGAATCATTCATTCTCGGGCTCGTCCAGGGACTGACCGAATTCCTGCCCATCTCCTCCAGCGCGCATCTGCGGCTCACCGCCGCCTTCGCCGGCTGGCACGACCCGGGGGCGGCGTTCACGGCGATCACGCAGATCGGCACGGAGACGGCTGTCCTGATCTACTTCCGCAAGGACATCGTCCGGATCGTCTCCGCCTGGTTCCGTTCCCTCACGAACAAGTCGCTGCGCAGCGACCACGACGCGCAGATGGGCTGGCTCGTGATCGTCGGCTCGATCCCGATCGGTGTGCTCGGCGTCACGTTCAAGAACCAGATCGAGGGCCCGTTCCGCGATCTGCGGCTGATCGCCACGACCCTGATCGTGATGGGCATCGTGCTCGGCATCGCCGACCGCCTTGCCGCCCGCGACGAGGCCGGCGGCAAGCACCGCGTGGTCAAGCAGCGCAAGACCCTCCAGGAGCTGGGCGTCCGGGACGGTCTGATCTACGGCGTCTGCCAGGCGATGGCCCTGATCCCTGGCGTCTCCCGCTCGGGCGCCACCATCAGCGGCGGTCTACTGATGGGCTACACCCGTGAGGCAGCGGCTCGCTACTCGTTCCTGCTGGCGATCCCGGCCGTCCTCGCATCCGGCGCCTTCGAGCTGAAGGACGCGAGCGCGGGCGGGCATGTGGCCTGGCCGCAGACGATCTTCGCGACGATCATTGCCTTCGTGGTGGGCTACGCGGTGATCGCCTGGTTCATGAAGTTCATCACTACGAAGAGCTTCATGCCGTTCGTGATCTACCGGATTTTGCTGGGAATCGCGCTGTTCATCCTGGTCGGAACGGGTGTGCTGAGCCCGCACGCGGGTGAGTCGGGCGGCTGACGCCCGCTCTCGCGGTGCAGACGGCTGTCGTACCGAGGCCTTAGCCTGTCGCCATGTCGCCGTTTCCCCGCGAGTCAGAAACTGCACTGTCCGCCGCCGAGCTGAATGCCCGGATCCGTGACCTCTGGGCGGACGGCGAGCTGCCCGACGACCGGCGGCCGGAGTACGAGGCGCTGGTGTTGGAGTGGGCCGCGGCGTCGCTCGAGGGCGTCGAGCGCGCTGCGTGAGCGCGAGCTGACCGCCCCACTGCCGGACTTGCCCCTGCCCGCCCCTCGGCCGGCCCGCCCTGCCTTACCGTCGGCGGCGTGGCGGAGCGCTCGGCTAGCCTGAGTGCACAATGAACCGTTTGACGACGTCATGGGGCGGGTTCGACCTCGCCCGCTTCCCCGAGGACCCCCGCGACCAGCTCCGCGCCTGGGACGCCGCCGATGAGTACCTCCTTCGGCAGCTCAAGGGAGACGAGCCGCTCAAGGGAATCGAGGACGCCGGGCCCACGGATCTCTCCGGCAGCGTGGTCGTCGTCGGAGACCGGTGGGGCGCCCTTGCCACCTCGCTCGCCGAGCACAGCCCCGCACAGATCACCGACTCCTTCCTCGGCCAGGAGGCGACCCGCGCGAATCTGGCGCGCAACGGCGTCGACGCGGATGCGGTGCGGCTGCTGTCGGTCAGGGACATGCCGCCGGAGCGCATCGACGTACTGCTGGTGCGGGTGCCCAAGAGCCTCGCCCTGCTGGAGGACCAGCTGCACCGTCTCGCGCCCGCCGTGCACCCGGACACCGTCGTCGTCGCCACCGGCATGGTCACCGAGATCCACACCTCCACGCTGAAGCTGTTCGAGCGAATCATCGGTCCGACGAGGACCTCGCTGGCAGTGAAGAAGGCCCGGCTGATCTTCTGTACGCCTGACCCGGGGCTCGCCCGCACCGTCGGCCCCTGGCCCCTGCGGTACGCGCTGCCCGCCGATGCCGGGGCGCTCGCCGGCCGGACCGTGACCAATCACGCGGGCATCTTCTGCGCCGAGCGGCTCGACATCGGCACCAGGTTCTTCCTGCGCAACCTGCCGAAGCGCCACGGCCCGGAGCGGGTGGTGGATCTGGGCTGCGGCAATGGCGTGATCGGCACGGCGGCCGCGCTGGCCAATCCCGACGCCTCGGTGACGTTCATCGACGAATCGTTCTCCGCGGTCGCGTCGGCCGAGGCCACGTACCGCGACAACGTCGACTCGGACGCGAAGGCCGAGTTCCTGGTGGGCGACGGACTGTCCGGGGTGCCGGCCGACTCGGTCGACCTGGTTCTGAACAATCCACCGTTCCACTCGCACCGGGCGACGACGGACGCGACAGCCCGCCGGATGTTCGGCGGGGCGCACCGCGCCCTGCGGTCCGGGGGCGAGCTGTGGGTGATCGGCAACCGGCACCTCGGTTACCACGTGAAGCTGCGCCGCCTCTTCGGCAACTGCGAAGTCGTGGCCGCCGACCCGAAGTTCGTGGTCCTGCGGGCAGTCAGGAACTAGCGGTCAGCGGGGCGCGCCGCCGCCCTGCCATTGCGTGTACGGAACACGGGAGATCTCGCGTACGTCGCCGAGCGTGCCCCACTCGTCCTTGCCCAGCCGGGTCAGCGGAGCCAGCTTCGTCACCTCGGGGTGCCCGTCAGCCATGACCGCCGGGCTGATCGCCGCATGCACCACCCGGCCGAAGACGACGGTCGAGTCGCCCAGCCGTACGGTGCTGTGCAGTTCGCACTCCAGGGCCACCGGCGACGCCGCAACGCGCGGCGGCTTCACGCGCAGGCTCGCCTCGCGCTCCACGCCGATCGCGTCGAACTCGCTGATGCCGCGCGGGAAATCGGTGGCGGTCGCGTTGATCTGCTCAAAGAGCGGCTCCGGCGCAAAGTTGACCACGAAGGCGCCGGTGTCCTCGATATTGCGCAGCGAGTCCTTGCGGCCGACGGAGGTGAACTGCACTACGGGCGGGGACACGCACGAGACCGTGAAGAAGGAGTGCGGTGCCAGATTATCGATGCCCTCCGCCGACGTGGTGGACACCCAGGCGATGGGCCTCGGGACGACGGTGGCGGTCAGCAACCGGTAGAAGGTGTTGTGGTCGCACTGGGCGGGGTCGTAGTCGATACGCATGCGCCCCAGTATCCACGCAGGTGGGCGGCATCTTAGCGGCAGTTCACGGCCTCACCCAGCCGCGAAGCTAGAGAAAGTGCCCGGTGTCGGCAGACACGAGCAGCCGGAGCAAAGACCGTGACGACCACCACACCATGGGCCGCGTAGGAGGGCAGCCTCCACAGCGAGGGCAGCCGGCGGACGGAGCCGCAGCAAGGCTGGCAAGTTGACTCGGTCTCACACGGCCAGGGCCTGGTTCGGTTCCTCAGCCCGGACCGCCATCCTCGCGTTCATCCAGGTCCGCTGCATGAAGTCGAGCCGACTGCCAACTCCATTGCCGAGTCAGCAGTCGAACGCGGCGCGCAGGCGGGTCCGTGAGGACTCGATGTGGTGGCGCATGGCAGTTGCTGCCGCATCGGCGTCGCCTGCCACGATCGCATCGGTGACGGCGCCGTGCTCCTCGATCGCGGCCGTGCCCACGTAGGTCCGGTAGAAGAGCCGGAAGATGTGAAGGTGGCAGTTGGTCCGCTCGAACGTCGAAGGCATGTTGCCGTTCCCGGACAACTGGGCCACCAGCAGGTGGAAGCGGTGGTCGTGCGCCGCAATCGCCTTGTAGACGGCGTACTCCCCGCCATCGGGCACCTCGGTGCACGAGGCCAGCTCCGCACGCAGCCTCTGGTGCGCCTCGGGCCCGCAGAGCTCGGCGGCGCGGGCGGCGGACCACGGCTCGATCAACAGGCGGAACTCGAACAGGTCTTCGAACTCGGCCCTTGAGATGAGGGGCGCCACGAAGTAGCCGCGCAGCGACTCCTTCACCACGAGCCCGTCGGCCTCCAGGTGTGCCAGCCCTTCCCTCAGCGGGGTCTGCGACACCCCCAGCTCCCGGGAGAGCGCGTAGACGTTCACCCGGGCCCCCGGCGCCATGACGTGATCCATGATCATCGCCTTGAGCGCCTCGTAGACGTCGTCAGCGAGGTTCTGCCGCGCCGGCAGTCGAACGGCCGCCGCCCCCGGGTCACTTGCCATGACTCACCTCCGCCACTCGCCGGGCAGGCCCCGGTCCCGCCGAAATCTTCGCACGCGGCGGGTTGACGCGGTCCCGACACCATGCCAATCTCCCAGTCCAGAATCCTACAGGATCGTTAATCGAGAATTTCTTGGGCGTTACCGCGCACCAGGACTCTCGGGACTCTCCGCTCCGCCGCGCGCGACCTCTGTCGTCCACGTACGGCCGGCCCGCCGGGTCGGCCTGGGAGGTACGTCCCCCGATGACCGCCCCACATGCCCACGGCAAAACCACCCCAGCCCCGGCGCCCCCCACATCCGTCGGTACCAAGCCACCCACGGGCGCGACACGTGTCCGCTGGATGATCGTCTGGCTCGCCTTCGGCGGCCTCAGCATCAACTACCTCGACCGCGCCAACCTCGGCGTCGCCCTGCCCTTCATCGGCGAGGACATCACCCTCACCAAGACCCAGCAGGGCATGATCCTCGCCGCGTTCTTCTGGTCCTACGACTTCTGCCAACTCGTCGCGGGCTGGTACGTCGACCGCGTGGGACCGCGGCGCACCTTCACCGCCGCCTCGATCTGGTGGTCGCTGTTCACCATGCTCACAGCGGCCGCGCAGAACTTCGCCTCGCTGTTCGGCGCGCGGCTCGCCCTCGGCGTCGGCGAGAGCCCCGCGCCGTCCACCAGCGCCAAGGTCGTCTCCCGCTGGTTCCCGCGCCAGGAGCGCGCCTTCGCTACGGCGATCTGGGACTCCGGCTCACGGGTCGGCGGAGTCCTGGCGCTCCCCGTGGTGACCGCCCTCGTCGGCCTCGCCGGCTGGCGCGCCGCCTTCGTCGTCACCGGTGCGCTGGGCTTCATATGGGCCGCCGCGTGGTGGCGGCTGTACCGGGACCCCGAACAGCACCCGAAGGCCAACGCCGCCGAACTCGCATACATCCGCGACGGCGGCGCCCGCAACGCCGGCTCCGACAGCGACGCCGCCCGCAGCCTGCGCTGGCGCGACCTCTTCGGCTACCGCACGGTGCGGGGCATGATGCTCGGCTTCTTCTGCCTGAACATGTGCATCTACTTCTTCATCACCTTCTTCCCGACCTACCTCGTTGAGGAGCGTGGCTTCACGCTGCTCACCCTGGGCGCCTTCGGAGCCCTGCCCGGCCTCTGCGCGGTGGTCGCCGCCTGGGCCGGCGGCTGGTTCGCGGACCGCGCGATCAGGCGTGGCGCCGACGTCACACGGGTGCGGAAGACGGTCATCATCAGCGGCATGATGGGGGGCTCGGTGATCGGGCTGGCCGTGCTCGTGCCCGCCGCCTGGATGGCCCTGGCCATGCTCGCCGTGGCCTACTCCAGCCTTGCCTTTGCCGCATCGGGTATCTGGTCGCTGCCCGCGGACGTAGCCCCCAGCGACCGGCACGTCGCCTCGGTCGGCGGCATCCAGAACTTCGCCTCCAACCTGGCCGGCATCGGCAGCCCCCTCCTGATCGGCTTCCTCGTCGACCGGACCGGCTCCTTCGTCGTACCCCTGCTCGTCGTCGCCGGATTCGCTCTCGTCGGGGCGCTTTCCTACGCCTTCATCGTCCAGCGCGCCGAGCCCCTGCCCGTCCGCCGCCCCTGATCCGAGCCCTGGCGGGGCACGGTGACACCGCCGTGCCCCGCCGGCCGACCCCGAGGAACCCGGAGTGAACACACCGCTTCTCGAGCACGTCTCCTTCCAACTCCAGCCCGGCGACGACGTGGTCGTCGCCCGTGCCGACATCGCCCCAGGCGCGTATCTGGACACCGACGGCCGAGGCCTCACAGTCACGGCACCCGTACCGGCCGGGCACAAACTGTCCGTCCGTCCCGTCGACGAGGGGGCGCCGGTCCGCAAATACGGGCAGGTCATCGGTTTCGCATCCCGGCCCATCGAAGCAGGCGACCACGTCCACACCCACAATCTGGCCTTCCGTACCTTCGACCGCGACCACCAGATCGGAGCGGACACCCGGCCCACCGATTACGTCCCCGCCGAGGAGAGTGCCACATTCGACGGGTACGTACGGGCCGACGGGCGCGTCGGCACCCGCAACTACCTCGCCATCCTCACCACCGTCAACTGCTCGGCCACCGCAGCTCGCACCATCGCCCGGCAGGTCGAGGCCTCCGGCATGCTGAGCCGGTATCCCGGTGTCGACGGTGTCGTGGCCCTCACCCACACCTCGGGCTGCGGCACCGGCGGCGCCGGCAACGAAGGATTCGAGCTGCTGCGCCGCACCCTCACCGGCTACGCCCAGCACCCCAACATCGCCGGGCTGCTCGTCCTCGGCCTCGGCTGCGAGGTCAACCAGGTACGCGACCTGGTCGACGGCTGGAACGTGGGCCCGGCCCGGCCCGTACGGACGATGACCGTGCAGGAGCTCGGCGGCACCCGTCGTACGGTGGCCGCCGGAGTCGCGGCCATCGAGGAGATGCTGTCGGCGGCCGGGGCACTGCGCCGCGTACCCGTCCCGGCGAGCGAACTCCTCCTCGCCATGGAGTGCGGCGGCTCGGACGCCTGGTCCGGTGTGACCGCCAATCCCGCCCTCGGCGCGGCCGCCGATCTGCTCGTACGCCACGGTGGAACAGCGGTCTTCGGCGAGACGACGGAGATCTATGGTGCGGAGCACCTGCTCACGCGCCGGGCCGTCAGCCCCGAGGTCGGCGACAAGCTGCTGGAGCGGATCCGCTGGTGGGAGAAGCACGTCCAGGCCGACGGCAGCTCGATCGACAACAACCCCTCGCCCGGCAACAAGGCCGGAGGCCTCACCACGATCCTGGAGAAATCCCTCGGCGCCGTCGCCAAGGGAGGAACCACCGCCCTCTGCGACGTCGTGCGCTACGCCGAGCGCATCACCAGCCGTGGGCTGGTCTTCATGGACACCCCCGGCTACGACCCGGTCAACGCCACCGGCATGGTGGCCGGCGGAGCCACCGTCCTGTGCTTCACCACCGGCCGCGGCTCAGCGTTCGGCTGCAAGCCGACGCCCAGCATCAAGCTGGCCACCAACACCGCGCTGTACCGGCGGATGGCCGACGATATGGACCTCGACTGCGGGCCCGTCGCCGATGGGACCTACAGCGTCCAGGAGATGGGGCAGCAGATCTTCGACCTGATCCTCGATGTCGCCTCGGGCCGGCGCACGGTCAGTGAGGAACTCGGCTACGGCGACGAGGAATTCGTCCCCTGGCAGCTCTCCACCGTCCTGTGACCGGCCCGAACAAAGGAATCTTCATGACCGAGACCGAAACCGGGACCGAGTCCGAAACCGGGAGCAGGACCGTCCTCGTGCGCTACGCGGAACGTGCCGGCGGCGACGTGCGCATCGGAGTGCGCACCAGGGGCACAGTGAGCCCGCTGCCCGGCGTGGCGCGCCTGTCCGACCTGCTGGCCCTGCCGCTGGCGGAGATCAGGGACCGCGTGGAGCACGCGGACGGACCGGCCGTCGACGAGAAGGACATCCTCGTGCTGCCGCCCGCCGACGGGCGGATGGAGGTGTGGGCCTCCGGCGTGACCTACGAGCGCTCCCGTGAGGCCCGCGTGGAGGAAAGCACCCAGGCCACCATTTACGAGCGGGTCTACGACGCCGAACGGCCGGAACTCTTCTTCAAGTCCGTGCCCTGGCGGGTCGTCACCGACCACGAGCCCATCGGCATCCGCAGCGACTCGGCCATCGACGTCCCCGAACCGGAGCTCGCGGTCGTCGTCAACGCGCACGCCGAGATCGTCGGCTACACCGTCTGCAACGACGTCAGCTCCCGTCAGATCGAGGGCGACAACCCGCTGTACCTGCCGCAGGCGAAGATCTACGCCGGAAGCTGCGCTCTCAGTCCCGGGCTCAGCCCCTCCTGGCTGGTCACCGACCCCCACGATATGGACATCGCCATGTCCATCGACCGCGCCGGCTCCGTCCTGTGGTCGGGGAGCACGTCGACACGCCGCATGCGCCGCCGGATCGAGGACCTCGTGGAATGGCTGTTCCGCGAGGAGCACTTCCCGGACGGGGTCGTTCTCGCCACGGGAACCGGGCTCGTGCCCGATCTCGACGTGATGCTGCGCCCCGGCGATGTCGTACGCATCGGCATCACCGGAGTGGGTTCGCTGACCAATCCCGTCGTGGAGGGCAAGTCGGCCATGAACTGGCTGCTCTCCGCCGACTCCGTCCTGAGCAGGGAGAACGTACGTTGAGGAGCAGTACTGTCGCCCACGCCCACACCATGTCGGACACCCCGGCGGATCGTGTGGACGCGGCGGCCCGGGAGGCCGCCGCCGCGCCTCGGACAGGTCTTCCCGGTCGCCCCCAGCACCTTGCTCGGCTGGCACCGCAGGTTCATCGCCGCGAGGTGGGACTACAGCGCGCGTCGCCGCACAGGACCGCCGCCCACTCGAGCAGCGATCAGGACCCTCGTGCTTCGACTCGCCAGGGGGAATCCGAGGTGGGGCACAGGCGGATTCAGGGTGAGTTGGCCCGACTCGGGCATCGGATCGCGGCGTCAACCGTGTGGGAGATCTTGAATGCGGCGGGCGTAGAGCCGGCGCCGCGCCGCTCCGGCCCGACCTGACGCGAGTTCCTCAATGCCCAGGCCGAAGAAATCATCGCTGCCGATTTCTTCCACATCGACACCGCGCTCGGCAGGCGGATCTACGCGCTGGCGTTTCCTCGAACACGACACCAGACGCCTGCACATCACCGGCGTCTCCGCCCATCCGACGCGGGAGTGGAACTGCGGTTCGAAGCTGCCCTCAGTGTCGCGCGGCACGGATATCTCCACCAGCCCCACGTCGGTCAGGCCTTGGACCGCTTGCATTTGCGGGAGTTGCCACCGTTCATCCCGGTTGCATCATGCTTCTCGTAGCCGAGGTGATCGGTGATCTCGCCCTCCAGAGCGGACTCCAGCACCCGCTTGGTCAACTGCGGGACCAGCCCGCCCTCCCCGGTCAGCGCGAGGCCCCTGGCACGGGCTTGCTCCACCAGCATCCCGACCAGCTGGTCATCCACGGCCGCGGCACTGGCAGCCGCTTCCGGCTCTGACGAGCAGTCACCCGCGATCGCGAACACCCGGCCGAGCACCGCAGGCGCCGGGCTCGCTGGTCCTGCCAGAGCGGTCGGTAACCAGCCGGCCCCGCCTCTGTGATCGGCGCCGACTCCGTCGCCTATGGCGTGTCGAGCCTGATAGCCCCTCACCTTCGATGGCTTCGAGGCGCTGTACCGTGAACGCTTTGTTCTGCTGGGGGGCTTCCTCATCACGGCTGGTGCCCGCCATCCGAACGTGGAGGATGCGGCGGTGAGAAGGCCGGCCGCTCCCCGGTCGACCGGGCGAGCAGGGCTTGAAGCGCTCGGTGGCCTCCGAAGCCGGTGACAGATCATGTCGAGGTCGTTCAGGCGCACCGTCACCGGCTTGCTCGACCACAGTTTTTGATCTCTGTTTACTTTCTGCCGCTCTCCGGCCGCCGGACCGAGGCGCGAACGCCATGTTCCTCCAACAGTATCGGCGCGGTTCGTGCTGGACCGACCGTCAGGCCTTTGGAGAGCATTCATGACAGACCGTGCCAGTGCCGTATCCCGCAGACGGTTCCTCGGCGGTGTGAGTACCACCGCGATCATGCTTGGCACCGGGGCGTGGGCCGCCGAGCCCGCATTCTCCGCCACGCCCAAGGGCGCCAACCCCTTCACCCTGGGTGTGGCTTCCGGCGAGCCGCGCCCCGACGGCGTCGTGCTGTGGACCCGGCTGGCACCGGACCCGTTCGCCGTGGACGGCACCGGCGGGATGCCGGCGACACCGATCCGCGTGCAGTACGAGGTGGCGCATGACGAGCGGTTCCGCTCCGTCGTCAAGCGCGGCAGCGCGGTGGCAACACCGGACCTCGGGCACTCGGTGCATCCCGAGGTCCACGGGCTGGCGCCCGACCGTGTGTACTTCTACCGGTTCCGCGCGCTCGGTGAGATATCGCCGGTCGGCAGGACGCGGACGGTGCCCGCGGTCACCGCGCGCCCTCGGGAGCTGAACTTCGCGTTCGCCTCCTGCCAGGCCTGGCAGGACGGATACTTCACGGCGTTCGACCACTTGGCGGCCGAAGACCTCGACCTCGTCGTGCATCTCGGGGACTACATCTACGAGTCCGGCGTGCGCACCAACAGACGCGGTGTGACGGTGGACGAGAAGTTCTGGGGCGAGACCTTCGACCTGGCCCGCTATCGGCTGCAGTACGCGCTCTACAAGTCCGAGGAACCGCTGCTGAAGGCGCACGCCCAGTTCCCGTGGATCATCACCATGGACGACCACGAGGTGGAGAACAACTGGGCGAGCGACATCTCCCAGGCCGACACCGAGCCGGACCAGGATCCCGCGGTGTTCCGGCAGCGCCGGGCCCAGGCGTTCCAGGCCCTGTACGAGAACCAGCCCCTGCGGCACGAGCAGATGCCGGCCGGCTCCGACATGCGATTGCATCGCCGGCTGTCCTACGGGCGCCTGGCGGATATCACCATGCTCGACACCCGGCAGTACCGGGACGACCAGCCCTGCGGTGACGGCGCCTCGGCTGACTGCACCGAGCGGTTTGAGCCGGACCGCACCATGCTCGGTGCCGAGCAGCGGCAGTGGCTGTACGACGGGTTCAGCAACTCGGCGGCGCAGTGGCAGATCCTGGGCAACCAGTCCCCGGTCGGCCAGACCGACCACGACCCGAGCCCGGACAGGACCTATGTGTGGCTCGACGCCTGGGACGGCTACACGGCTGAACGCAATCAGCTGCTGGCGGCGGCGCGTGAGCGCCAGGTGCGCAACCTGGTCGTGATCACCGGCGACCGGCACCAGAACTACGCCTGGGACCTCAAGGAGGACTTCGCGAACCCGGACTCGCCCGTAGTGGCCAGCGAGTTCGTGGGCACCTCGATCACCACCGGTGGTGACGGGGCCGACATGACCACGCAGGGCCAGGACTTCCTGGCGGCCAACGAGCACATGAAGTTCTTCAACTCGCAGCGCGGCTATGTCCGGGTGAACGTCGACCGGGAGCGCTGGCGCAGCGACTTCCGCGTTGTTCCCTACGTGACCAAGCCGGGCGCCCCGATCTCGACAAGGGCCAGCTACGTGGTGGAAGACCGCAGGCCCGGCGTGCAGGAGGCATGAGGTCCGCAGCGCGTTGTCGAGCGCGTCGCCGACCGAGCCGATGGAGGCCGCGATGTCCTCGCGGTCCAGGTGTTCGGCCAGCTTGAACGAGGTGTACTGCTGCGAACCCGCGTCCGGTGATGGACCAGTTCGCGTCGCCGGGGCGGGCTCCCGCTGCGGTCGCGTTGCCACAGGCCCATCTTTAGTGCGGCCAGCACGAGTTCGGTGTGTTTGGTGGTGGCCGCGGACCAGCCGACGATGCGGCGGGAGGGGGCCGTAACCAGGGCCGTCACGCGTTTGCCCCTTTCGCGCACCCCGGACGGTAATTCCGGGGCTCCGGTTCCCGCACCCCGGACGGTAATTCCGGGGCTCCGGTTCCCGCACAATCCGGTGATAAGAATTACGTAGCCGAATCGCAGGAAGTCAACTGACAACCCTTATCCGGGCATTGAACACGAACGCACCCCCCGGCATACTCCGTGTCCACGGGGGGTTCGTCAATCAACGCAGGACATTCCCCCGCGCGGGTGCCGCTACGACATCAGTACCGGCATCCGACAACACTTCATCGCAGGGGGAAAATTGATCCACCACAGCAGAAGAGCGCGCGTCGCCGCAGCCTCCGTGGCGACCGCCGTGGCCGTGGCCCTGGCGGCGGGAATGACCGCCTCGCCGTCGGTGGCCGTCGGAGCCGACGCCACCGCGACCGCGACCGCCCAGCCGGATGCCAAGAGCAGCGCCACCGTCAAGCACTGGGTGACCCTCATCACCGGTGACCGCGTCGGCGTGGACGCCAAGGGCAGTCCCGTCACCATCGAGCATGCCGAGGGTCGTTCGGGCATACCCGTACAGATACGCCGTATCGCCGACAAGAGTTACGCGTTACCGCTCGACGCCCAGCGCCTCATCGCCCAGGGCAAGCTGGACCAGCAGCTGTTCGACGTCACCACCCTCAGCAAGGCCGAGTACCGCTCCTCGCAGGGCGCGGGCCTCAAGCTGATCGTCGACTACGAGGGCGCCCGCCCCGCCGCCAAGGCCGCCGTGCACGCGGCCGGCGACACCGAGGTCAGCCGCGCCTTCCCGAAGCTCAACGCCGAGGCTGTGACGACGCCGAAGGACGACGCGCCCGAGATCTGGGACGCGCTCACCAACGGCGCGCGCGGCGACATGTCCCGGGCCGCCGCCTCTGGTGTCGACAAGGTCTGGCTGGACGGGGTGGTGAAGGCCTCGCTCGACACGAGCGTGAAGCAGATCGGCGCCCCCACCGCCTGGGAGGCCGGTTACACCGGCAAGGGCGTGAAAATCGCCGTCCTCGACACCGGCGTCGACGAGACCCACCCCGACCTGGTGGGTCAGCAGCTCGCCGAGAAGAACTTCTCCACCGCCACGACCACCAAGGACGCGGTCGGCCACGGCACGCACGTCGCCTCCATCGCGGCGGGCACCGGGGCGAAAAACGCCAATTACAAGGGTGTCGCACCCGACGCGAAGGTCCTCGACGGCAAGGTCCTCGACGACCAGGGCTTCGGCGAGGTCTCCAACATCCTCGCCGGCATGGAGTGGGCGGCCGCGGAGGGCGCCGACATCGTCAACCTCAGCCTGGGCGGCGGCGACTCCGCGGAGATCGACCCGCTCGAAGCGGCCGTCAACAGGCTGTCCGCCGAGAAGGGCATCCTCTTCGCCATCGCGGCCGGCAACTCCGGTGCCGGCTCCGGCACGGTCGGCTCGCCCGGCAGCGCGGAAGCCGCGCTCACCGTCGGCGCCGTCGACGACGACGACAAGCTCGCCGACTTCTCCAGCCGCGGCCCGCGCATCGGCGACAGCGGCATCAAGCCCGATGTCACCGCCCCCGGCGTCGACATCACCGCGGCTGCTGCGCCCGGCAGTCTCATCGAGGGCGAGGTCGGCCAGCAGCCGGACGGCTACCTGACCATCTCCGGTACGTCGATGGCGACCCCGCATGTCGCGGGCGCCGCCGCGCTGCTCAAGCAGCAGCACCCGGACTGGGCGGGCGAGCGCATCAAGTCGGTGCTGACCGGCTCGGCGAAGGGCGGCGCGTACACGCCGTTCCAGCAGGGCAGCGGCCGCGTCGACCTGACCAAGGCCATCGAGCAGACCGTCTTCGCCGACGGCCCGGCCTCGCTGAGCTTCGGCCGCACGGTCTGGCCGCACAACGACGACACCCCGGTGACGAAGAAGGTCACCTATCGCAACACGGGCACCGAGGACGTCACCCTCGACCTGGCCCTCACCGCGACCGACCCGTCCGGCGCCGCCGCCCCGGCCGGCTTCTTCGCGCTGTCGGCCGACAAGGTCACCGTCCCGGCAGGCGGCACGGCGGAGGCCGAACTGACCGCCGACACCCGCCTCGGCGGCACCAAGGACGGTTACTACAGCGCGTACATCACGGCGACCGGCGACGGCGGCGGTCAGACCGTGCGTACGGCGGCCGCCGTGGACCGTGAGGTCGAGTCGTACGACCTGACCGTGAAGTACATCGGCCGTGACGGGCTGCCCGCGAAGTACAACGGCTCGCTGCTGCTGGGCACCTCCGGCTTCGGCAAGGAGCAGTTCTACTTCCTTCAGGACGAGTCCGGCACGGCCAAGATCCGCATCCCCAAGGGCGACTACATCCTCGACTCCAACATCTTCCAGGACCTCGCGGACGCCACCACGGGCATCGACTGGATCGCCCAGCCCAAGCTCAGCATCACCAAGAACACGGCGGTCACGGTCGACGCCCGCAAGGCCAAGGCCGTCGACATCACCGTGCCGGACAGCGCCGCGAGGTCCGTCTTCGCCTCGCCGGACTACTCGGTCACCGTCGGCACCAGCAACTACGGCTTCGGCTGGTGGCTGGACTCGTACAAGGGTTTCCGGACCGCGCACCTCGGCCCGAAGGTCACCGGCGGCAAGCTGTACCAGCAGTGGGGTACGCACTTCACCGCCGGCGCCAAGACCGAGTACGACCTCGTCTACGGCAAGAAGGTCGAGCAGCTCGCCACCGGCTACACCAAGCACGCCAAGAAGAGCGAACTGGCGAAGCTGACCCTAGGCCTCGGCGCCTCCGCGAAGAACAAGACGGGCGCCGTCACCAGCTTCGGCTGGCTGCCTGGCGCCGGCAGTGCCTCCGCGATCGGCGTCCAGCAGAGCCTGCCGAGCAAGCGCACTGTCTACGTCTCCACGGAGAACGGCGTGCACTGGGAGATCAGCTTCAAGCAGGTCGGAGGGACCGACGAGGAGGGCTTCCCGATCACCGAGGCGGCCTACTCGCTGGGCGCGAATCAGACCTTCAAGGCCGGCAAGAGCTACGAGAAGGTCTTCAACACCGGCGTCTTCAGCCCCCGGGTGGCCGGCGACAACGGCATCTACCGCGAGGGCAACAACCTCTACGGCTACGTCGATCTGTTCGCGGACGGCAAGGGCCACGGCGGAGGCTCCGTCTACACCTCCGGCAAGACCGTGCTCTACCGCAACGGCACCAAGTTCGGTGAGTTCGACTCCCCGACGACCGGCGCGAACGCTTTCGTGGTCCCGGCGGCGAAGGCGAACTACAGGCTCACCACCTCGGTCACGCGCAGTACCAAAGTCGCCGGGGTCTCCACCAGGGTCGACGCCTCGTGGACCTTCTCCTCGACGAAGGTGACCGAGGCGAAGATGCCGATCTCCTCGGTGAAGTTCCTTCCGACACTGGGCCTTGACTCCACCGCCAAGGCGAACGCCACCGCCAAGGTCCCGGTCCAGGTGTTGGGCGAGGCCGCGAAGAGCGGCAACCTCAAGGCCCTGACCGTGTGGTCCTCGTACGACGGCGGTCAGAGCTGGAAGAAGCTGACCGTCAGCGGCGGCAAGGTGACGGTGAAGAACCCGAAGGCCGGGAAGGGTATTTCCTTCAAGGCCGAGGTGGTGGACAAGAAGGGCAACAAGGCAACGGTGTCGGCGTACAACGCGTACCTCGGCAAGTAAGCTCCGTAGTTGACCTGTTGCTGAATCCGTGGCCCGCCGGAGCGATCGCGCCGAGCACCCGCTCGCGGGCCTCGGCGACCTGGCCGTAGACGGTCAGCGCGTCCGCCCAGCGGCCCAGCCAGCC